>JAUNTR010000385.1 GCA_030538575.1 Cruoricaptor ignavus
GTGTTTTAGGGTTTCCTACGCTTCCTGTTTTGCTAAAAGCATTAATATCTATATTACTTGGTAGAATATTAGAAACCTCTTCCAAAACATTAATCTGTCCCAAATTGGTAATACTGGCTGTCCCATTATATCTGTACTGATTGGTTCGTGTGTAAGATTCTTTCCAATCGAAACCAACTTGGAAGGTGTGCTTGAAGATGCCTGTTTTTACTTCTTGTCCTACAAAATCGAACTGAAATACTTTGCTGTGATCTTCACTACCTGAAATGCCCAAACTTCTGTTTCTTATAGCATAATTAGACGGATTTCTACCAACAGTAGTTAAACGCCCTGCCGCAATAGATTCGCTATTGTTGTCAGATGCCATATACGCTGCACGGAATTTGAAAAAATCATTTAGTTTTCTTTCTACCGTTGCACCGAAATTCATTGCATTTGTGGTAACTTTATCTGTACTAAATCCTAAGAATTTATTTTTAGGTAAATCATAAATGGCATATATGTTATCTGCTGCTAAGTTTACAGTACCACGGTTTGGAGTTCTTTCGTCGTGCATATAATCCATTTCCAAGATGATACTGGTTTTATCATCTGGACGAATCGCAACGGATGGGTTTACATAAATACGTTCACCTTTTACATAATCGGTAAAAGAATGGTTGTTTTGATAAGCCGCATTGAAACGTACCGCAATACGCTCGTTAGCATCCAAAACTCTTTGGAAATCTACTGTACCTCGGAACAAATCCCAACTTCCGTAGCGGAACCCAACATTGGTAATGTTATGGAATCTCGGGGTTTTGGTTACCAAATTTATAACACCACCTGCAGCACCTAATGCATTGCCAAAACCTTGGGTAATAGCGGCAGAACCTCTGATGATTTGTATACTTTCTATCCCTTGCATATCCGCAATCATGGAACTGGTTCTGAAATCCGAATTCATAAGAACTCCATTTTTGATAACGGGTGTACCTCTGTAACCACGAATAGACATACTTTCTGCACCACCACCGTAGTTGCTGAAAAGAACAACACCAGGAATGTTTTTAGCGGCATCAGTAATATTTAATGCACCCATATCTGCAATTGCTTTTTCAGAAATAATGGAAATGCTTTGTATCTGGTCTCTCGGTTTTAATGGCATACGAGTAATGATTTCCATTTTTCTTGGTTGCTTTTTCAGCTCGCCAAAAAGTTCTACCTCTTCTATTTGCTTACTTCTTTTAATGGTATCAAAATCTACACCTTCATTTTCGTAGTTCATTTGTGCATTTGCAAAACTACACCCCAATAAAAATAAGATTCCCACATTTATATTTTTCATAAATTTTTTTTGCAAAGATATTGTTTTTATTTATTCTAAATAATAGATATAGATGATTTTTATCAGTTTATTTTTATTTATTCTAAATATCAGAGTATTTAAAATGATTTTTTGAAATTGAGGCATAAAAAAATCCGCTTCTTATAAAAAGAAACGGATTTTTTATCATAGCAAAGTTGATTTTTAGTAGAATGCAGAAAGTCTAAAACTTTATGCATACTGAGTATCATCACACTTTGATTTCTACATCTACACCTGAAGGAAGCTCTAATTTCATAAGAGCATCTACAGTTTTAGAAGAAGACGAGTAGATATCCATCAATCTTTTATGAGCAGAAAGTTGGAATTGTTCTCTCGCTTTCTTATTAACGTGCGGAGATCTAAGAACCGTAAAGATTCTTTTATTGGTTGGCAATGGGATTGGACCGTTTACCACAGCACCCGTTGCTTTTACCGTTTTTACGATTTTCTCAGCAGATTTATCTACCAAATTGTAATCGTAAGACTTAAGTTTTATTCTGATTCTTTGTGACATTTCTTTTAGTTTTAAAAATTAACCTTTTGCTTTAGCGATTACATCTTCAGCAATATTCTGTGGAGCCGCTTCGTATTTCTCGAATTCCATAGAAGACGTAGCTCTACCAGAAGATAACGTTCTAAGAGAAGTTACATAACCAAACATCTCGGAAAGTGGAACAAATGCTTTGA
>JAUNTR010000386.1 GCA_030538575.1 Cruoricaptor ignavus
CGAAAGAGATTATGGTGGGTTACAAAGAAATCGCTCGTGCATTGGATAAATCTATCATCCGAATAGAAGATGCCGTGATGGAAACCCTATCCCTTACGCCTCCTGAATTGGCAGCAGACATCTACAAGACAGGGATTTACCTTGCTGGTGGAGGTGCGTTGCTAAGAGGCTTGGCAGATCGTCTTCATAAGAAAACGGGACTTCCTGTTTTCGTGGCAGAAGATCCACTGAGAGCCGTAGTGCGTGGTACAGGGATTGCCCTGAAAAATATGGATAAATTTAATTTCCTTATTAAATAATATATTTTTTTAACCTTTTTACGATTCGTTTGGGATGGGATTTTTGCTGAGATTATTTTCGAAGAACAGTTTGTTTTTCTTCTTTATTTTCTTGCAAATCATTGCTTTGGTATTGGTTTTCAGTAGGAACTCTATGCAGCAAAGTTGGCTTGCGGCACAAACTGCTGCATTCAATTCCCGAGTGTCTGGTTATATAGATGAGGGAGCTTCTTACCTTAAACTAAAACAGATTAATGAGGAATTGGTCGCTCAAAACAAACAACTGATGCAGGAATTGTACAGGAAGGAAAAATCTGAAAAACCGAATTTTCGCAACGTACAAGATACCGTAAAAGGCGGGCAAACTTACAGCATTGTAGATGGGGATATTGTTTATAATAACATCAATAGAAAGGATAATTATTTTACCATAAACAGAGGAAGATTGCAGGGCGTAAATCCTAAGATGGGTGTAATTGCACCAAAAGGCATTGCAGGAATTGTTGTAAATACAACGGATAATTATGCTCTGGTACAATCCGTACTTAGTGTAAATAAAATTAAAATAAATGCTGCCCTGAAAAAAAATGGGTATTTTGGAACATTAACTTGGCGTGGAGAAGATTCCCGATTGATGCACCTTTCGGATGTGCCGAAATATGTTCCGCTAAAAGTAGGTGATACCATAGTTACCGATGGCAAATCCGCAATATTCCCCGAAGGCGTAATGATTGGGACAATCGCTGGATATCAAGTGGACAGCAAAACTGGATTTTGGGATATTTCCGTAGAACTTAGCGAAACTATGGGAAATCTCAGCAAGATTTATGTGGTGAGGAATTTGAAGAAAAACGACATCCAAAAAATACAAGATACCCTAAAAGCAACAATAAAAAAAGATGATTAGCAGAAGTCTTGTTACCGATATTTTAATGATTGTAGTACTCGTATCTCTACAAATTTTTGTACTGAATAGGATTACACTTTTCGGGCAATATACTCCTGTGCTGTATCCTGTATTCGTTATGTTTTATCCATTTTTCAGGAATAGTTATGTATTTTTGGGACTCAGTTTTGTTTTAGGATTGGCAATAGATGCGTTTTTGGGAACTTGGGGAATCAATGCTTTTGCAACAACTATTATTGCCTATTTCCGCACCGTTATTTTCCGAACATCTACCGATACCTCTACTGATTTTTTCTCGTTCCAAAGTTTGCAATGGCCACAGTTTTTGTTTTTTATACTTTCCAGTATTTTCCTGCATCAATTAATTGTGCAGTACACAGAGTTCTTTAAGCTCAGTCGTTTCTTAGAAATATTTTTAAATGTTTTAGCCACTAGTTTTATCTCATTTGTATTTATTTTGATTTATGCCTTAGCATTTAAAATTAAACAAAAAGTGTGAAATCGCAGTATTTTAAAATCACCATTGCCCTTTCTGTACTTGCTGTAATTTTTATAGCAAGATTGGCGTATTTGCAATTATTTACCGATCGCTATGCCCTGAATGCAGCGAATACTTCCATAAAAACAGAATACATTATTCCGCAAAGAGGCATTATTTTCGATAGAAATGGGAAAATCCTTGTGGGCAATATGCCGTCTTACGAAATATCCTTTACTCAAGCTCTCCTAAAACCCGATTTCGATACTTTGGGTTTTTGTTCATTAATGAAAATTTCCAAGCAAGATTTCATTAATAGAATTGATGACATAAAGAAAGAAAAATACTATTCCAGAG
>JAUNTR010000387.1 GCA_030538575.1 Cruoricaptor ignavus
TAGATGACAGCAATCTAATGGCAATCCGAAACCGAAATATAGAAGCCCGCCTTCTCGATAGACAGCGGATAAATGAGGAAAAAAGCTATTGGCAGTTTTTCAATTTGTTATTACCATTGGCAATTATTGGTATATTGGCAGTTTTATTTTTTGGGTTGAGGAAGAAGGTGTTTGGCTAAGAAAAACGGTTTGTTCTACAATGAGCAAACCGTTTTTTTATTATTAATTAAAAAAAAATTCTATCAATAATTTTTCAAGGATTGATGAATTGTTCCGTGGTTAGATGTTCACCGAAATGATGCACAATTTCCCTAAGAACATAATCCTGCTGATTGCGATTAAATGCCGAAGTCGCATCTGAAATTAAGTAAGTATTGTAGCTTTTTTCGTGGGCATCTCGCAAGGTGCTTTCCACGCAAACGTGCGTTGCATAGCCTACCAAATACAGATTTTCTATTTTATTATTTCTCAGATAAACATCTAAATTAGAACCTGTGAAACCGCTCGCTCCAACTCGTCCTGTTACTACAAATTCGCCCTCTATAGGTTTCACAGATTCGTAGAATTGCGAGCCAAATTCGTTGATAGGGAAGGTTTGTGCATTGGGAATTGCTTTACGCAAACCGCTTTTTCCGTTTGCCAATTCGGGATAACCTTTTTGGAAACGCAATCCAACGTGGATGATAGGGATTTTATTTTCCCGAGCGTAAGCCAATGCTTTTTCTATATTTTTTATAGAAGTTTGCATCATCGGTTCATCGGTAATCAGTAGTTTTCTTAGTTTTCCGTCAGCGTGCATCCATTCGTTTTGTGTTTCTATTAGGATGAGTGCAGATTGGCTATACTGTTGTGCTTTGTGGGGATTCATCATTGTAAAAAATAAAATGAGTGAAAGGAAGAATGTTTTCATTTTTTTCGGTATTAAGAAATTATTGATGTTTTATTTTTTTGCGATAGTTGTCGTGTAACCACTTTTCTGTAATTCGTTTTTGGGCGAAATCGTTCCATTTTATATTTCGTTCAAATGTTATAATAGAGCCATCGAAACCCACAATTACCCAAGTATAATCGTCTTCGGAAGAACGATAGCATTTGTATTTCATTCCTGCTAAAATGGTCTTTTTTCCATTAATTATAATTTCCTCATCATGCCTTTCTATCCAAAGATTTTTTAGATTATCGGCTAAATTTTGGTCTATCTTCGATAGGAATTTTTTTGCAATATTTTCGGTTTCTGTTTTAGAAAGTATTTTGGTATTTGCATATTTTTTATCCATATTCGTATATCCCAAAATTTCCTTGTTTTCGGAGATTATAAAAGAAAAATGCTCGCCTTCCCATCCTTTATTTTCTTGTTTTTCAAAACGAAATAAATAGGCTGGGATTTTATTGGCCTTTACTTTTTCTACCGAATGAAATTTGTAATCTTCGGGAATTGTTATCACTTTTTCAAACTCTTTCAGATAAGTTTGTGTATCGTTCTCAGAAATAGGATTTATTTCTGTGGTTTGCGGGTTGGCTTTTGTTGCCATCACAAATACTGTTGTGCTGATAAGTAGTGCTGATAAAATTAAAATTGTCCTTTTCATACCTTTAATGTTTTATATTTTCAATTATTGTATATTATTTACAATTGCAAATTAACAACTAATATTTTATATTTGCAACATCTATTGTAAATAAATTACAATTTTTAAGTTATTGATGATATAAAAAACATCAGTACAAAATTTTAAATTAAGTGTGTTATCAATTTTAATGTTCTGTAAAACAATTAATTATATGAATGAAAACATATCCGAAAACAATAAAGATTTATCTTTCGATTTTGATTTTTTAGGAAAATTAGTAGTAGGTATTGGCGAAGTAGCACAGATTACGGGTATCCCAACTAGACAAATACGCTATTGGGAAGAGAAAAATATTATACAAAGTCTAACCGAAGAAGAAGGTAAAAACCGAAGATACAATTATGAAAATATAAAAAAAATGCTCCTGATAAAAGAGCTGATGGAGGA
>JAUNTR010000388.1 GCA_030538575.1 Cruoricaptor ignavus
TGTGTTTTTAATTTTTATAGACTTAGTATCTTACTTTTAGTACAATGTTTCCAAGGTCTTTTATTTCCTCTTGCGAGGTGAAGAATACTCGTCCTTTTTTAGATAAAACTTCCCAAGCAATAGTGCTAACAATATCATCTAAAACGCCAGGTTCTTTTGGGTCTTGTGCATATTCAAAATTGCGGTCGTCTATCATTTTTACGGCTTGTTCGTAGTCTTGGTGTACAATCAGCAAATCTCCTCTGCCATCTATTGCAGCTTGGTATATTTCGTTCAGGTCGGTAACTACTTGTGCTTTAGATACCGCTTCTTTCGCCTCTGCAATAGCATTGGTTCGTGCGGTTTTTTGGTTTTGTTTTATAATTTCCCAAGCCTGTTTTGCAATGTGATGTTCAGCTTTTTCGTGGTAATTTTTGTCATCGTGTCCCACATAAATTGCGGGCTGTGTAGAAGCCTGTAACAATTTGTTGTAATTATCTGCTGTGGAAATTACCACTACGGATAAATCCAAATCTTCCTCATTGATATAATTTACCAACGCTTTGTCTATATCCCTATAATGCTCTTTTAGGAGGTTGTCCATATATTGTGCATCGCTTTTTTGTGTTTTGTTTTCTGCGAGATTGGGATTTTCTGCAAAAGGGAAAACAGCGTTTTTTACTTCCTCTGTTACATCGTCATTTACAGCATGATACAGATGTGTACGGTTTTTAGCTAAAAGTAAAATCAGATATTCTGTACTTCGGGTATAAGCTTTTATTACAGGTTTTACAGCAAAAGTTTCATCAATAAGGGTAGTGTTTGCTTTTGTTTTCCAAGGGGATTTTAGGATTTTTTCGGTATCATTAGAAAGGAAAATGTGCAGACTTTCTTGGTTGTGATTAATGTCTATTTTACTTTCCAAAGTATCCAATTTTTCCAAGACGGAACTTGCGTTTCTTGCACCATATTCAGTTTCTACTCGTGTTTTTGCTTCTTTTATTAAGTTTTTTAATACAATTTCGTCTTGTAAATTTTCAGGATGTGTACGATGTGTGTTTAGGGAAATCGTAATACAAGGTTCATTCTTTTCATTCGATAACTTTTGTAAAGTGTCTTTCAGTGTCATAATTTCTCTTTTTTTAGATTATGATTGAAAGAATGAAAAAACTATTCCGTAAATAGTATTTGTTGATTATTTTAACAAAATTTATAATAATCATTCGGTTTTTGTCGGAATTTTAACAAAAATATTATAAAGTGTGTGGGTAAACTTAATTATTGTTAAAAGCGGTATTTAAAAATAACCAGATTTTTATTGATTAAAAATTTTAAACCTCAAAAACTGAAGTGGTAATATATTCCAATTCCGATTTGGATAATTCTTTGGCTTCGGAAATTATTTTCTCCAAAGGATTAGCAACTCCGATATTTGTTTTTTGGAATACGAAAGAATTGTATTGGTTTTTGTCCACATCGTTTTTAAAGATAGAATCTACTTCCGAGTTGGCAAGCGAAGCAAAACTCATATCCTCGAAACCATGGTATAATTTTATGTTTTCTTGTCCCGAAAAATTTTCATCT
The DNA here is from genome assembly GCA_030538575.1 of Cruoricaptor ignavus. Taxonomy (GTDB): domain Bacteria; phylum Bacteroidota; class Bacteroidia; order Flavobacteriales; family Weeksellaceae; genus JAUNTR01. The sequence goes on from JAUNTR010000388.1 coordinate 1,564, forward strand.
ACAAAACTTTGCAATTGCAATCTGTTATCAAAATTTCCTGCCCAAATGTGGTAAGCTATTGTTTTTTTCTTCGGCTTATCGTCTATACTTTGGTAAACAAAATTCTCGCCCAAATACGCTTCCCGAACTTGTGGGTCGTTCGCCAAATCTTCTGGAAGACCTTCTTTCAAAATCCTTCCCTCGAACATAATGTAGGTTTTATGAGTGATGGCAAGAGTTTGTTGCACGTTGTGGTCGGTAATTAGGATACCGATATTTTTTTGTGTAAGGCTTCGTACAATTTTCTGTATATCTTCCACTGCGATAGGATCTACGCCCGCAAAAGGCTCATCTAACAGAATGAAATTCGGGCTGGTTGCCAAACAACGTGCGATTTCGGTTCTACGTCTTTCTCCACCCGAAAGCAAATCGCCACGGTTTTTGCGAACGTGTTCCAAAGAAA
>JAUNTR010000032.1:0-3893 GCA_030538575.1 Cruoricaptor ignavus
AAATAATCGTGTACACGTTTTAGGAAAAGTCCACCCAAAGAACCATCTACAACTCTGTGGTCATAGGAGTGAGACATAAACATCAATTGGCGGATACCAATAGTATCACCCTCCGGAGTTTCCACAACTGCAGGTTTTTTCACAATTGCACCAACTGCCAAAATCGCTACTTGAGGTTGCGGTATAATCGGCGTTCCCATAAGGTTTCCAAAGCTACCAACATTAGATATGGTGTAGGTTGCCCCTTGTGTATCTTCAGGTCTTAGCTTTTTATTTCTTGCACGATAAGCCAAGTCATTAATCGCTTTTGCTAAGCCTGAAATCGATAATTGGTCAGCATTTTTAATTACTGGAACAATCAGGTTTCCATCTGGTAACGCAGTTGCCATACCGATATTGATGTTTTTCTTTTTGATGATTTTATCGCCATCTACCGATACATTGATGAGCGGATAATCTTGTATAGCTTTTACCACCGCTTTTACGAAAATCGGCATAAAAGTAAGTTTTTCGCCATCTCGTTTTTCCATTACAGATTTGTTTTTCGCTCTCCATTTCACCACATTGGTTACATCGGTTTCTATAAACGAAGTAACGTGCGGAGATATTCTTTTGGAGTTGACCATTGCATCTGCAATAATCTTGCGAACTCTATCCATTGGGATAATTTCATCGCCCTCAGTAACAGGAATTGGTGCAGTTGGCGGAGTTGTAGATTGTGCTACAGGTTTCGCTACAGTCTGCGTTGCCACAGGTTTTGGTGCATTGCTACGGTTCGCTACATACGCCAAAATATCTTCTTTGGTAATTCTGGAATCCAATCCGCTACCTTTTATAGTTTTCAGTTCCTCTTCGGAAATGTTTTCTTGTTGTGCGATAGATTTTACCAATGGCGAAAGATACAAATCACCCGAGAAATCTATTTTTTCGCTTTGCAAAGGTTTTTCCAGTTCTTTTATATCTTGTGCAGATGGCTGTTCTTGTTTAGGTTCTTCCGCAACTACCGCATTGCTTTCCGTAGCAGTTGCTGTACCTTCGGTTTCCAAGATAGCAATAGGTTCGCCTACTTTTGCAATCTCATCTTTTTGTATTAATATTTTTACAACTTTCCCCGAAACCGGTGTCGGAACATCGGAATCTACTTTATCGGTAGCAATTTCTACAACAGAATCGTCTTCGTTTACAAAGTCTCCTTCATTGCATAACCAGTTGATTACAGTGGCTTCCATCACGCCTTCTCCCATAGATGGAAGTAATAATTTATACTCTGCCATTTCTTGTTTTTTAGATTTTTACAAATATAGGAATTTTTTGATATTTTGATTAAGAAATTAATAATTTCTTTTTTTCTTCAGGAAAAAAACTTGTAGAAACCGATTATACGAGGATGTTTGTTTCCTTTTTTTTCTTTTAAAAATCATCTTTTTTAATTACCTTTGCTGAAAATAAATCGGAATGAAATTTTTTATAGACACAGCAAATTTAGACCAAATTAGAGAAGCTCAGGATTTGGGAATTTTGGATGGCGTAACCACCAATCCATCTCTTATGGCAAAAGAAGGAATCAGCGGAACCAACGCAATTATGCAACATTACAAAACTATTTGTGAGATTGTAGATGGCGATATTTCTGCGGAAGTTCTTTCTACCACTTATGAGGAAATGATAAAAGAAGGAGAGGAGTTGGCAGCTATCCACCCAAATATTGTAGTGAAAATCCCAATGATAAAAGATGGTGTAAAGGCTCTGAAATATTTTTCGGATAAAGGTATAAAAACCAATTGTACACTTATTTTTTCTGCTGGACAAGCTCTTTTGGCAGCAAAAGCGGGAGCAACTTATGTTTCTCCGTTTTTGGGAAGATTAGATGATATTTCTACAGACGGACTAAATTTAATTGATGAAATCCGTACGATATACGACAACTACGGTTACGATACGCAGATTTTAGCAGCATCTATTCGACATTCTATGCATATTATTAATTGTGCGAAAATAGGTGCAGATGTTATTACATCTCCACTTGCTCCAATCCTTAGTTTACTGAAACATCCACTTACAGATAATGGTTTGGCTCAGTTTATAGAAGATTCTAAAAAAATGGTGTAGAAAATCATTAATTATTAAATATAAGAAAAGACCGCGTATAAAAAGGCGGTCTTTTTTGTGAAATTAATATCAAATCGATTTAAGTTTTTTATGTGTTTAATTAATTCAAAAAATGAAAATTCGATAAGATAATTAATTTCTGTAAATTTGTAGTCTAATAAAATTTCTGTGGATTATGAGAGATAAAATAGTGGTAATCGGTGGCGGTTTTGCAGGCCTGCAATTTGCAAGGTCGCTCAGCGGAAAAATGAACCAAAAAGTAGTGATGATAGACCGTGTGAACCATCATATGTTTCAGCCATTATTCTATCAGGTGGCTTGCGGTAGGATAGAACCCAGCAACATCTCCTTCCCATTTCGTAAGGTTTTTCAGAGTTCCAGAAACGTGCAATTCCGAATGACAGAAGTGGAAGAAATTCTGCCCGAAGCCAACAAAATCATCACATCCGAAGGTACTTTTACTTACGATAAACTCGTGATTGCCACAGGTTGCAAAACCAATTTTTTTGGTAATGAAAAAATGGAAGCTCTGACTTTCGGAATGAAAAATACCCAAGAAGCCATCTCTATCCGAAACCACGTTTTGCTCACTTTTGAAAAATTAATCATAGAAAAACGCCGTAGCGATGATGGTAATTGGAATATCGTAATCGTGGGAAGCGGTCCGACAGGTGTGGAACTTGCAGGTGCTTTTGCAGAAATGAAAAAAGAAATCCTGCCGAGGGATTATCCTAATATGAATTTTAATGACTTGAAAATCATATTGGTAAGTGCAACAGATAAACCGCTGAATACGATGAGCGAAGATTCCCAAAACCAATCCGAAAATTATCTGAAACAATTGGGTGTAGAGTTTTGGAGTGGCGAGCGGGTTACAGATTACGATGGAGACCGAGTTTATATGGCGAGCGGAAAATCTATTGCCAGTAACAATGTTATTTGGGCAGCTGGCGTAACGGGTAATGTAATCCCAGGTCTCAAGCCCGATATTATGTTCCGAAACCGATACAAAACCGACCGATACAACAGAATTTTAGGTTATGATAATATTTTTGCCATCGGAGATATTGCTTATATGGAAACGCCCAATTATCCCGAAGGACATCCGCAAGTGGCAAATGTTGCGATTAATCAAGGAAAAAATTTGGCCAAAAATTTCTTAAAAAAATCCGAAAAAGATTGGAAAGAATACGAGTATATAGATCGTGGAAGTATGGCGACTATCGGGAAACATCGTGCTGTCGTAGATTTGCCAAAGTTTAAATTCCAAGGTATTTTTGCATGGTATTTTTGGATGTTTCTGCACCTGATGCTCATCCTTTCCGTGAGAAATAAATTAGCTATTTTCTTCAACTGGATGTGGAGTTATTTCAATAGAGATTCTTCCCTCAGATTAATTATTTTACCAACCAAGAAAAACCAAACCGAGCAATGAGAATAGATATTATAAGTGTATTACCCGAGTTGATGCAGAGCCCATTCCAAACTTCGATTTTGAAAAGAGCAATGCAAAAAGGATTAGCGGAAGTCCATTTCCATCAACTGCGAGATTGGAGTGTAGGTAAACATAAACAAATAGATGACGAAATCTACGGTGGAGGTGCAGGAATGGTAATGATGGTAGAACCTTTGGATAAATGCATTTCTGAATTGAAATCTCAACGAAACTACGACGAAATTATCTATCTGACTCCCGATGGTGAAACCTTGAACCAAAAAATTGCCAACACACTTTCCATTAAAGAAAATCTTATTTTCGTATGCGGTCATTACAAAGGTATCGA
>JAUNTR010000032.1:3993-6858 GCA_030538575.1 Cruoricaptor ignavus
ATTGCAGAATTTGCCACCGCACAAATTCCCGTTACTGGACCATTTTGGGGAAATTTGTACGATAATTTTTCAGATTTACTTGCACAAGTTACCAAAGATACATCAGTAATGTTGCTGATGATTGTTATTTTTGCACCCTTGTTTGAGGAAATTGTTTTCCGTGGAATTGTAATGAAAGGGCTGATAAATAAAGGCTTGAAACCCATATATGCCATTTGGATTTCAGCGATTATTTTTGGTGCTATTCACGGGAATCCATGGCAATTTGTTGGGGCAACATTTTTAGGTTATGTTTTGGGATTGGTCTATTATCGAACCAAATCTTTATTAATGCCGATTTTGTTGCACGCCTTTAATAATGCTATTTCATCTTATTTATTAGTGAAAGGAGAAACCGAAAGTTTTGCCGATTTTTTCGGGATTTCAGAATATTTGGTCTTGGCAATCGGATTGGTTATTTTCGGTGTGTTTTATTATTTATTCACTCAGAAATATAAAGTTCATCATTTGGATTAATTAAGAAAAAAAAAACGGAAATTATAACAATGAAAGAAATACTAATCGCTACACATAATCTTCATAAAAAAGAAGAAATACAACAGATTTTAAGTGGAGATTTTTTGGTTAAAAGCCTCTCTGATTACGATTTGAATGATGAAATAATAGAAGACGGCAACACTTTTGAAGAAAATGCATTAATCAAAGCCAAATATTGTTTTGAAAAAACTGGAATCCCAAGTCTGGGAGATGATTCTGGATTGGTTGTAGAAGCCTTGGGAGGCAAACCTGGAATCTACTCAGCAAGATATGCAGGTAATCACGATTTTGATAAAAATATTGCCAAAGTTTTAGAAGAAATGCAAGGCAAGGAAAACCGAAAAGCCTATTTTGTAACCGTACTTTGCTATTATTCGGAAGATGGTGCAAAGTATTATGAAGGAAGGGTTTATGGTAATTTGCTCAATGAAAATAAAGGACATAAAGGATTTGGTTACGATCCGATTTTTGTCCCTGAAAATCATACATTAACTTTTGCGGAAATGTCTGCCGAACAGAAAAACGAAATCAGCCACAGGCGAAATGCTTTCAATTTGTTTTTGAAAGATAAAAACGAATAATTTTTGGTTAAAATTTCAAATCTTAAACTCGAAAATCTTACCTTTGTAAAAATATAAATTTAATGCTCGTAATCGGAATTGCAGGTGGCACAGGTAGTGGGAAAACCACCGTTGTAAACAAAATCCTTCAACAATTGAATGCGGAAGGCGTCAATGTACTTTCACAGGATAATTATTATCATGACAATCAGCATCTTTCTTTACAGGAAAGAGAAGCTCTTAATTATGATCATCCAAAATCTATAGATTTTGAATTGCTGGCAGAACACGTAAAAACTTTGAAAAGCGGTGGGAATATAGACCAGCCTATTTATAGTTTTGTAACCCATTCCAGAACTGGTGATCACGTTACCGTAGAACCCAGAAATGTACTGATTGTAGAAGGAATTTTGGTTCTTACGAATAAAGAACTTTTAAAGGAATTTGATTTGAAAGTATTTGTTCACGCAGATTCCGATGAACGATTAATAAGAAGAATAAAAAGAGATACGCAAGAACGAGGACGAGATTTGAACGAGGTTTTGCACCGTTACCAAACCACGCTAAAACCAATGCACAAGGAGTTTATAGAACCATCTAAAAACGAAGCCGACCTAATCGTCCCAAATATGCGACACAACAATGTTGCGATAGATTTTCTAACCACAGTCATTAATAATTCCCTGAAAAAAGTGTACTAAAAATGTCCGAAGAACTGATAAAAGATATAAAACCAAAATCTGCAACGATGAAGTTTTTCAGAACCTATATTCTGAATAAATACCTCATTACCATTGTGTTATTTTTGGTTTGGATGATTTTTTTCGACAGCACTTCTTTCTTGGTTATCAATGATTTGAATAGGGAAATAAATAAATACGAAGACCAATTGGATTATTACAAATCCGAATATGAAAAAAACGATCAGTTCTATAAAAGGCTGATGAACAATAAAAATGAAAAAGAAAAGTACGCTCGGGAAAATTATTTTATGAAAAAACCTAACGAAGAAATTTTTATCCTTGTAGTGGACAGCACAGAAATAAAAGAACAAAATAAAAAGTAATAAATCACACCAAAAATCTAAAAAAATGTTTGCTAAAATAGGACTTCAGGATTGGGAAAAAATGGTACAGAAACAACTGAAAACCGAAGATATTTACAGCATATTATCCAAAGAAAATCTGGAAAATCTTACTGTAAAACCTTATTACGATTCGGTACAAAAACCTCTGAAAAACCTGCCCAAAATTGAGGAATCTACACATTTAGTAGCTTCTTATCATCCCGATTTGGAAGAGAATGTTTTTGCATTTTTGCTGGAACAAGATATAGAAAACACTTCGGAAAAAGCACTTTTCATCAATCAAAAAGATTTGGCGAAAAGCATAAATCCTAAGGAAAACGAAACATATTTTTCCCTTATCGATGTTTTAGATGAACCAACAGCAACAATCGATTTAGATTTAGCAAACGAACTTTTATCGAAAAATTTTGTCCGAAAAATTGGCGTAGATCTCGCATTGCACCAAAATGCAGGAGCGAGCATTATACAACAAGTGGCGATTGCTTTGGCAAAAACCAAAGAATTGGCAGAGGTTTTCGGGAAAGAAATTTTTAGTAAAATTATTTTAAAAATTGCAATTGGTAGTAATTATTTCTTTGAAATTGCTAAAATTCGTGCGTTAAAATTGGCATTCAATCAACTTTCCAAAGAATATGGTTTAGATGAAATTCCTTATATTTACGCAGAAACTTCGCTAAGAAA
>JAUNTR010000032.1:6958-15489 GCA_030538575.1 Cruoricaptor ignavus
AAGAATATGGTTTAGATGAAATTCCTTATATTTACGCAGAAACTTCGCTAAGAAATAAGGCGAAAAATGATGAGGAAAATAATATTATTCGCTCTACTTTGGAGTTGGCTTCCGCTATGATTGCAGGGGCAGATGCTGTTTTTACCAACGATTATAAAGTTGAAAAATCCACCGAACTTTCGCAAGAAATTTCCTTTAAACAGCAAATTGTTTTGGCTTACGAAAGTATCATTAATGTCTTTGAAGATGCCGCAAATGGCAGTTATTATGTGGAAGAATTAACCCAACAAATTGCAGAAAAATCTTGGCAATATTTCCTTCAAATAGAAGAAAACGGAGGCTATTTGGAAAACCTGAAATCGGGCAAAATACAAAAAGATATTTACCAACAAGCAACCGCCGAACAAACTTGGGTGGAAGAAGGAAAAATAAAATTGATTGGTGTGAATTTGTACCCGAAATTAGAGCAAACAAAATCTGTCGCAGACCTCTATACCGAAACAGAAATAAAACCTGTACGCTGGGCAGAAATGTTTGAATAAGATAAAAAAATGCGTTTGATAATTTGTGATTAATGCCATTTTAAACCCGAAAGTTCAGGATTATATCAAAGCTAATTTGCATACAGATTGGCACGCTTTGCTTTTGAAAAAATCGCCTTTTCCCGATGTAACGATGCAACAAATCGTACACCAAATCAACGGACGGAAAATCGCCGAAAAAAAGTTTCCATCTTTGTTAAAGGAAAAAATATTGTTTCCGCCAAACCTCAATTTGGAGCAAACTTCATCGCAAATTACAGCGGAATATAAAGCTCAAAATTTGGTAGGAAATTCTTTCCTCGATTTGACTTCGGGCTTTGGAATCGATGCTTTTTTTCTGTCCAAAAATTTCTCCGAAATTACTTTGGTAGAGCAGAATACCACACTTTTGGATTTGGTGAAACACAACTGGGAAATCTTAGGTAAAAATGCCAAATTTCTCAATCAGAATTTATTGCAATTTTTACAGGAAAATACTGCAAAATATGATTTGGTTTATATAGATCCCGCTCGCAGAGATTCGCAAAAAAAGAAGGTGTTTTTACTCGAAGATTTATCGCCAAACCTTTTGGAAATTCAAGAAAAATTGTGGGATTTTTCCAATGAAATTATCATAAAACTTTCGCCACTTATCGATTTGAAATATCTGATTTCTACACTGAAATTCATTTATAAAATAGAAATTATTGCTGTGAAAAATGAAGTGAAAGAAGTGGTAGTTTTTATAAAACCAAATTTTAATCCCGAAAAAATCCTTTGCAAATGTGTGAATTTGGAAACAGCGGATAGCGATTTTCAATTTTATTTTGGGCAAGAAGAACAGGCGGTTTCCACGTTTTCTGAACCAGAAAGTTATCTTTTTATTCCAAATAATTCGGTGTTGAAATCGGGAGCTTTTAATTATGTTTCAGAATATTTTAATCTGAAAAAATTGCATCCGAATTCGCATTTTTATACTTCAAATTTATGGATTGAAAATTTCCCGGGAAGAATATTGCGTGTGGAAAAAATCAATCATAAACAAATAAAAAAAGGCGAGCAGTATAATATTATTTCCAAAAATTATCCGCTAAAACCTGAGGAAATCAAGAAAAAATTTGGACTAAAAGATGGTGGAAAACATTATCTTATTTTTACCCAAACGCAAAAAGGAAAGTTAATTTTAAAATCTATTGAGTAAAAAGACCCGATTTTTTTTCTTAACTTTGTAAATCGTAAACTAAAAAAATAATTACTTTTGAATAATCATAGAGCAGGATTTGTAAATATCGTAGGAAAGCCGAATGCGGGAAAATCTACACTTCTAAACCAATTGATGGGCGAAAAGTTGGCGATTGTAACCCAAAAAGCACAAACTACAAGACACAGGATTTTTGGAATTTATAACGAAGATGACCTCCAAATTGTGTTTTCGGATACGCCAGGTGTTTTGGATCCAAAGTACGGATTGCAAGAAAAAATGATGGATTTTGTAAAGGATTCTTTGCAAGATGCAGATGTGTTTTTGTTTATTGTAGATGTTACAGATAAAGCAGAACCTTCTGATTTTCTGATAGATAAGCTTAATAAAATCCCTGTTCCTGTTTTATTATTACTGAATAAAGTGGATAAAAGCAACCAAGCTGAATTGGAAGCTTTGGTAGAGGTTTGGCACGAGAGAATTCCCAAAGCGGAAATTTTGCCTATTTCTGCATTGGAAGGTTTGAATACGGAGTTGATTTTGCCAAAACTAAAATCTTTGCTTCCCGAAAATCCACCATATTACGACAAAGATCAATTTACCGACAAATCCGAACGTTTTTTTGTGAATGAAACGATTCGGGAAAAAATCCTTCTGAACTACGAAAAAGAAATTCCTTATTCGGTAGAAGTGGTTACGGAATTGTTCAAGGAAAAAGAAGGAATTATTTTCATTGATTCCATTATTTATGTGGAGCGAGAAACACAAAAAGGAATCCTTATCGGACATAAAGGCGATGCTATAAAGAAAGTTGGCACGGAAGCAAGATTGGATTTGGAAAAGTTTTTTGCTAAAAAAATCCACCTAAATCTTTTTGTAAAAGTGAAAAAAGATTGGCGGAAAAATGATAGAGATTTGAAAAATTTTGGATATAGATAAAATTAAGCGATTTTATTAAAGAAAAATTAATAGATTTGTATAAATTAAAATCAATATGAACTACTTTACATCGATAAAAAATAATCCACTGGTTACAGATTTTGTACTTCTTATAATTCGTATTTTCATTGGTTTTGCGATGATTACGCATGGTTTACCAAAGTTGCAAAAATTATTAGATGGTGGTGAAATTCAGTTTTTCAACTTTTTGGGACTTGGTACGAAGTTCTCTTTGGGACTTACTGTCTTTTCGGAGTTTTTCTGTTCTATATTTATTATTTTAGGATTATTTTCTCGTTGGGCATCCTTTTTTCTATTTTTCACAATGCTTGTTGTAGCGTTCGTAGTTCACGGAGGCGATGCATTTTCGGATAGAGAAATCGGATTTTTGTATATGGCTATCTATTTGGTTTTGTTGGCTTTTGGTCCAGGAAAATATTCCGTAGATGGAATGATTAGCCGGAGAAAAGAGGATGATGGTTGGTAATTGTAGAAACTAAAAATTTCGCTAAAAATAAATTTGCTGCCTTATAAAATCCTTAGCTTAGGGCAGTTTTTTTATATTTAAGGTTCAAAACTTTCAAATTTTCCGTTATCGAAAAATAGAACAATACGTTTTATTTTATTCTCTTGGTTTTCAATATGTTGTATTGCTTTTTTATTTTCTTGAATTTCTAATCGCTGAGAATCGCTTATAATTTCACGCACTGGTTCTTTATTTGGTACAGGCTCTTCTCGTGGGTTTTCTTTGGACAAACGATCCTCGCTTTCTGTTATTCCAAAATTATCATCATCTATTAATGTAAATAAATCGGGTAGGGAAGTTGTGGTTCGTTTATCCACTTCATTTGGAATTTCATTTTCTGTTGAGTCGGATTTTAGCATTTCGCCTTTACCTTTTATCAACCAATCCCATTCCAATTCGGGGAAACGGTCTTTTACTTTTATTAAAAAATCCAGAGATGGCTTATTTCTTCCTGAAGCAATGTGAGAGATAGAAGAACGTGGCACATCTACCGCATCGGCAAACTCGGAAGAAGAGAGTTCTGAATATGCGATTATTTTAGTAATTCTTTCATTCAAAGTCATCATAGGATTGTAAATTTTATAGTTACAAATGTAAAAATAAAATTTACAATATTAAAGCACAATTGTAAACAAATAGAAATGTTATTATTTTACAAAAGTAAAACCAATACTAAAAGCATTGGTTTACAGTTTGTTATTAAAATTTAAGCTATTGAAATTAATGATTTTTTAATATTAAATTTTTAGTTTTCCTCTTTTTCTTGTCCTGGAAAAATAAGAGAACTCACAATACTTATTGCCAAAATAGAAATGATGATAATTAATGAATGTGAGGTTTCAAATCCCCAACCGTCTAACTGATGATGGAAAATCATTTTCAGTCCGATAAAGGTGAGTAGAAAAGCTAATCCGAGTTTTAAGAACCTGAATTTATCTATAATTCCAGCCAAAAGGAAGAACATAGAACGAAGCCCAATAATTGCAAATATGTTCGAGAAAAATACGATATAAGGGTCTTTTGTAACCGAAAATATCGCAGGAATACTATCTACCGCAAAGATAAGATCGGTGGCTTCTATGATGAGCAAAACGAGGAATAGTGGCGTCATTTTTTTTACACCATCTATCGTAACCCAAAATTTTTGTCCTACGAATTGGTTATGTACTTTAAAATACTTGTTGGCAAATTTCACGATAGGATGATTTTCGGTATCTATTTTATCCTCACTGTCTTTGTCTAAGAACATTTTAATTCCCGTGAAAACCAAAAATGCTCCAAAAACATACATTATCCAACCGAATTTTGCAATAAGTGCTGCACCTACAAATATGAAGATGAAACGCATTATAATCGCACCTAAAATTCCCCAAAAAAGTACCCGATGATAGTTTTTTTCAGCAACTCCAAAAGCCGTAAAAATAAGAATCATTACAAAGATATTATCCACCGATAGGGCATATTCTACAATATAACCCGTAAGGTATTCCAGCCCCAAATTTTGGTTATATAAGGATATGGAACGCTCCAAATCATCTGGATTTATTTTTACTGGATGATGATGTTTATCTACAATATATTGCAGTCTTTCCACACTATCTATCCCGTGGAGTAGATGTCCGTAATTTAGCAGAACCAAATAAAAACACATAGAAAGTGTTACCACAAAAAAGCTCATCAATCCTGCTTTTTTCATAGAAACAACACCTCCTGCTTTTTTACCGATATTTAAATCGATTGCTAAAATTATCAAAATGAAGATTAGGAAACCTCCTAAAAATAAAATTTCGTTACTCATTATTTATTTAAAAAAAATTGATTGCAAAGATACCTAAATATTATAATATTTTACTGTTTTTACATTTGTAAAAACAGAGTTAATACATAGTTTTCCACAAAATAAAATGTTTAGGTAAAGTTTTCGCAAATAGACTTTTCCACAAGGGTTTACACTTAAAGTAATATTAATAAAATACTTTATATAAAATTTATAAAATACTGATTTTCAAGTAATATAAATTTTTACATTAAAAATAATTCAATCCACAAAATTATCAACAGACAAACTGACATTTCGCCCTGTTTAACTATTTTACAAAAGTAAATTTTAATTTTAGAAGAAAAAAAATTATATTTGAAAATTGTAAACATAATTAAAATGAATATTGAGATACTTTATAAACAAAATCCTAATTTCCCAAATCGCTATATTTCTCCAAAAGATTTAGAAAAATTCTTACAAGAGAATTTCAGCGATTATATTTCGCAAGTCGGAACTTCTTTTTTTGGGAAACCAATCTATAAATTATCTTTGGGAACGGGAAAAACTAAGGTTTTGGCTTGGTCGCAAATGCATGGAAATGAGAGTAATGCAACCCATGCAATGCTGGATTTGTTGGAGATTTTCAAGGATAATTCGTCTTTGCAAGAGGTTTTGTTTACCGAGATTTCATTAGATTTTATTATGATGCTTAATCCCGATGGATCAGAACTTTGGACTCGTAGAAATGCTTTAAATATAGACCTTAACAGAGATTTCCTAAAACTTTCGAGCAAAGAATTTCCTATTCTAAAAAATATTGCTGAGGAAGGAAATTACGATTACGCTCTTAATCTTCACGAGCAAAGAACGATTTTCACAACAGATGGTAAACATCCTGCAACACTCTCATTTTTAGCACCTTCGGAAAATGTGGAAAGAGAAATTACAGAAACTCGCAAAAAATCTATGGCTGTTATTTCTGAAATTTATAATAAACTTAAAACCTTAATTCCCAATAATATAGCAAGATATAATGATGAGTTTTATCCGACTTCCACAGGCGATAATTTCACGAAAATGGGCTTGCCAACGATTTTGTATGAAGGTGGACATTTTCCCGATGATTATAAAAGATTGGGAACAAGAAAATATTTCACAATAGCTTTGTACGAGGGATTATCTGCGATTGCTAAGTTGAAAGGTTCTACGGAAAGTTGGGAAAATTATTTTGAAATTCCCGAAAACCAAGAATCTCATTACGACATTATTTATAGAAATGTGAAATTGAATACCGATTTCCATTGCGTATTGGATGTTGCAGTACAATATAAGGAGGTTTTGCAGGAAGGCGAACAAGAGATTTCTTTTGTGCCTATCGTTGTAGAAGTCGGTGATTGCGGTAAAAAACGAGGTTGGAAAGAAATAGATTGCAGTGGGAAATTCTTTCAATCGGAGAGTAAATTTCCGAAATTAGATGCTCCGCAAAATTTTGAAATAGTATAAAAATAATGGCTGTAAAAATAAAATTACAGCCATTGTTTTTATTTTTAAAACTTATATCCTACACCAATATTTAGAATATTGAAATGAAGTTTTTCGCCATCAGCAGGGCTTTTAAATGTATTATTTAGTTGTACGGCATATCTTGCTTCCGCCATTAATCCTGCAATAATATCTGCACCAAAACCAAAACCAAGTCCGAAATTGGTTCTATTGATGCTGGAGGAAGAGGCTATACCGTCTAACATAAATGCTATTTGTGGACCAGCCTGAAAATTGAGTTTAGGAATGAAATAATACTTCAACATCACTGGAACTTGTATGTAAGAATGGGCATCTGTAATGTGTACATAATTGACTGCTGGTTGTATTTTCAATGGAAGCAAAGGAACTCCAATTTCGGAAAATACACCTGCATAGAAACCGCTATGGTTATCTTTCGTTTTGTATTTATCGGCTTTTAAATTGGCAAAATTAGTTGCCAATCCTGCGTTTACACCAAATTTAATTTGAGCATTGCTCAGCCCAAAAATAGCGATAAAACTTAATAATAATAGTTTTTTCATAAATTAGAGTTTTAATTAATGTTTAGTATTTAAATATTTGATAATTATATAGTTAGTGCTAATTTACATTTGTAAATTATAGATTAATTCACAACTTCTATACCACTTGCCAAAAATCTTATTTCCTTTTGTGGAGCGGTAATCGCATCTATTTCAGCTTCAGATTTTTTAGCATCTTCAGCGTAGTGTTTTGCTTCTTCTACAGATATTTCTTTTACTTCCGCATTACCATTTAGGACGACTGTTTTTCCAATTAAAGCAGTTGGTACAAAAAATGCGTAATCTTTCATCTTTACGAAAAATTTCTCATTTTCGTTATTTTCTACCGTTATCCAGCAACCTTTTTTCGGACAGACTTCTAATACTTTTCCCTTCACGGAAACATTTTCCAATTTTTGGGATTTTTTCAGTTTTTTAGAAAGTTTTTTTGTAGAAACAGCTTTGGTTTTGTCTATTTCCGAAACGCCATTTCCGTAGGAATCTCCAACCAAAGCATTTCCTGCAGGTGGTGCAAATTTTTTAGTTTCTTCCTGTGCAAAAGCCATTGCAGAAAATCCTATGAAAGCGATAAAGAATACTTTTTTCATTTTTATAATTTTTCCAAAATTAATGAATTTTTATTAAATCAAATTATTATATATCGATAATATTGATTTTAAAAATCTGTTTATCAGTTGATTAATGTTTGTATTTTATTAAAATTAACATTAAGTTCAATGTAGTTTTAAATCCAATTTCGATTAAGAGATTTCGGTTTCTGCCAAGCATTTTTTTATTCTTTTCATAGCTTCAATCAATTGTGTTTCAGAGGCTGCATAAGAAAATCGGATACATTCTGGACTGCCAAAAGATACGCCTCCAACAGAGCCAACGTGGGCATTTTCCAATAAAAACATAGCAAAATCATCGGAGTTTTCTATCGTTTTCCCATTCAGTTTTTTACCCAAATAAAACGAAATATCAGGATAAAAATAAAATGCTGATTTTGGCAAAACTACTTTAAAACCTGGGATTTCCTTCATTAAATCGAAGACAATATCTCTACGTTTTTTAAACTCATCTACCATATATTTGTATTCGTTAGCAGGCTTTTTTAGGGCAGCAATGGCGGCTCTTTGTGCAATGGTATTTGCTCCGCTGGTCATTTGTCCTTGCACTTTGTCGCAGGCTTTTGCCAACCATTGGGGACACGCCGAATAGCCAATCCGCCAACCTGTCATTGCAAAACCTTTGGACATCCCATTGATGATGGCAACTTGCTCGTATATTTCGGGAAAAGAGGCAATAGATTTATGTGTAGTTTCATAATTAATGTATTCATAAATTTCATCGGAAATTACCGTAATGTGCGGATTTTCAGCTATTACTTCTGCCAAAGATTTCAGTTCGTCGTATGTGTAATAACTGCCTGAAGGATTACACGGCGAACTGTAAAGCAGAACTTTAGTTTTTGGTGTAATAGCTTCTCGCAATTGCTCTGCCGTTATTTTGAAATCGTTTTCGTAAGATGTTTTAA
>JAUNTR010000389.1 GCA_030538575.1 Cruoricaptor ignavus
CCTTTGGTTACGAAATCATTAATTCCATCTTTAAAGAAAAAGTTCTCCGAAGGTTGCCCGTATAGTTTTTGGGTATTGGTTTCGTTTTCACAGAAAATGGCTTGTGCATTTTCTTTTCTGGAATAGAGTTTTTTCTGCGGAATGCCATCGTGTTTTATATCTATTTTTCCGTTCTCCGAAGACTGCAAAACGGGTTTGTAATTGCCGTATCCCCAAGCCCAATTGTTTCTGTACCAGATTGTTGGCAAGATAACCAAAGGTGCTTTTTCTTGGCTTCTGTTCGCAACGGTTACACGGATGAGAATATCATCGTGGTTTATTTTGGCATATTCTATAAAAATATCAAAATATTGGTTGTCATCAAAAATACCTGTATCTGCAATTTCGTACTCGGGTTCGGTTTTGTTGCGTTTTTGATTTTCATTAATTAAATCTTCGTAAGGAAATTTATTAATCGGATATTTGTACACCATTTTCATATAAGAATGCGTCGGCGTATTATCCAAATAATAGAAAATTTCTTTAATGTCTTCCCCGTGATTGCCTTGGTAATTGCTGAGTCCGAAGAAGCGTTCTTTTATAAAATCGTCTTTTTTGTTCCAAAAGGAAAAAGCGAAACAAAGTCTTTGTTTTTGGTCGCAAATGCCTGCAATACCGTCTTCGTTCCATCTGTAGGTTCTGCTGATGGCATCTTGGTAAGAGGTGTACCCCCAAGCGTTTCCGTCGGAGCTGTAATCTTCTCGTACCGTTCCCCATTGTCGGTTACTGATGTATGGTCCCCATTCTTTCCATTCGGTAGATTGTAATCTTTCTTTTTCAGTATTCATTTTTTTCGTGTTTTAGGTTGCGAAGGTAAAAATTTTTTAATAAAAAAATCAATGGTAAATTTAAGGCAGATGGCTGATTCTTCTATTTGTTACATCGCCAAACCCTGCATAAACGGCGTGCAATAATCTAAAAAAATTACCCAAAGAATTGATATAATTAAGCCTATAATTCCGCCATAAATTCCACCAAGGTTAAAGTCGGATTGCTTTATCATTCCTGTACTGAAAACAATGGCATTAGGAGGTGTAGAAACAGGCAAAAATAATCCGCAAGAGGAACACAACCCAACCACCAAAGCGACAGGTAAAAGTTGTGAGGCAGGGAGTACAACTGCCGCAATATTAATCACGATAGTTGCTGTTGCTGTACTACTCATAATATTGGAGAAAAAAATGGTAATCGCCCCAAAAATCATCATCATTATAATTTTATTAAATTGCAAATCAGCTAAATAAACCGAGTAATAAGGGGCTAATAATTCCTTAATCGCAATACCCAAAGAAAGTCCGCCCGCAACTAACATTAGTGTATCCCAAGGCAGTTTTCGTACATCTTCTGCTGTAATTACGCCCAACATCGGCAAAAACATAATCGGGATAAGTGCCGTAACGGCAGTTGGTATATGCCAACGATGTCCCATCATCCAAAAAAATACGGTGGAAAATAAAATTCCTAAAACGAATAACCTTTGCAGTCGTATTTTTTTAGTTAAAATAATCGGAACGTCCAAAAACGATAAATCTACATCTTTGGCATTTTTCAGGTATCTTTTGTTTACGCTGTACCAAAATCCGAAAAGTAGTAATACGGCAGGCAACATTCCCAAAATCATCCAATCGTTGAACGAAACATCAAAACCTTTGTGTTTCAGTACATCTACCACGATGAGGTTGGGTGGAGAAGAGATAAGACTCGCCATTCCTGCAAAAGTCGCCGCAACAGGAATACTGATGAGGATGGCTTTGGTAATCGGGGATTTTCTGCCTTCGCTGTCCAATAGTGGCATTACGGAAGCTAAAATCATCGCAGCAGTTGCGGTATTAGATATAATTAATGATAATAAAGAAGTTACAACGATTATTCCTAAAATAAGGAACTTTGGTTTGTTCCCGAAAATAGAAACCGAAAATTTGAATAATGAAATATCCAGATTGGTTTTCCGCATTCCTTCACT
>JAUNTR010000390.1 GCA_030538575.1 Cruoricaptor ignavus
AAGGAATGAAGGCTTTTTACCAAAAATATTTTAATGCCACAGCAAATGACAAATACCATAATCCGAGCAAACATTTCTCCTCTTATTTCTTGAGTTTTGAGAGTGGTTGTCGTTTGGAAATTATGCAAAAACCTGATATAGAAATAATTAATCACGATTACAACAACCAAAAAACGGGAATTGTGCATTTTGCTTTTTCGGTAGGAAGTAAAGAAAAAGTGGATGCCTTAACGGAAATACTACGCCAAGATGGCTACCAAATTGCAGGCGAACCTCGTACCACAGGCGACGGATATTACGAAAGCGTAATTTTGGATCCAGAAGGAAATATTGTGGAAATTGTGGCATAAGTTTTCAGAAACTTTATAAAAACAAACTATTTCTCATCATATTTTAATAGCTTTGTCTATAAATTTTAAAAATGATGAAAACTAATCTTTTTTTCGCAGTTACAATTGCTTTTTCCCTATCTTCCTGCAAAACACAAGAGGCGGATAGCACACTTAGATTTAATAAAGAACGGTTTGAAAAACAAACCATATCCGTAAACGAAAACACCATAAACATACGTGCTTATGAAAATATTGTTTACGTAAAATCTCCAATAGATACGACTTATCAAAAAATGAATATCTATATTCCAGAAGCCTATTTCGAGGGAAAAAGTATAGAAGGCTATACTGCTGATTCAGCACCGATTTTCTTCCCAAACCAAGTTGGAGGCTATATGCCAGCAAATCCTGGAACTGCTATAAATAACAGAAAAGGTCCTATGCAAAACAGCAATCAGCCTACAACAATTGCTATTGCCCTATCCAAAGGCTATATTGTAGCATCTGCAGGTGCAAGAGGGCGAACATCTGCAAACGGTAAAGCTCCTGCGGTTATTGTAGATTTGAAAGCCGCCATTCGATATCTGAAATATAATGATAAAAATATGCCAGGAAATGCCGAAAAAATAATCTCCAACGGAACCAGTGCAGGAGGTGCAGTTTCTACTTTGCTTGGTGCAACAGGAAATGCAAAAGATTACGAACCTTATTTGAAAGAATTGGGGGCTGCAACAACTTCTGATGCTATTTTTGCAGTCTCGGCATATTGTCCGATTACGAATCTAAACAATGCAGATGCAGCGTACGAATGGCAATTTTACGGCATCAATGATTATGAGAAAATGGATATTTCGATGGTCGATTATCACGTTGAAAGAAAACTCATCCCTGGCCGTTTGGACAAAGAGCAAGAAAAAACTTCTCTGCAACTCAGCAAACTATTTCCATCTTATGTCAACAGCCTACAATTGAAAAATAATGACGGAAGTTTTTTTAACCTTGATGAAAAAGGAAACGGCACTTTTAAAGATTTGGTAAAATTTTATATTATCGCTTCCGCCAACAAAGCTATCGCTTCTGGAACTGATATGCAACAATATACTTTCCTTAAAATGGAAAACGAAAAAGTAACGGATTTCGATTTTGAAGGATATATCAGATATTTAGGACGAGGCAAAACGCCACCAGCTTTTGATGGATTGAGTCTTGAAAATGCAGAAAATCAATTATTTGGAGATTCAGAAACTGATAAAAAACATTTTACAGAATATTCATTAAAAAACACTATTGTGCAAAGTAGCATTGCTAATGCAGATATTATTAAAATGATGAACCCGATGGATTATATTGGAAAACAAGGTGCAGATATTTCCAAACATTGGAGAATCCGCCACGGGACAAAAGATAAAGACACAGGTTTAGCAATTCCTATTCTTCTCGCAACACTTTTGCAAAACAATGGCTATCCGGTAGATTTTGCCTTACCTTGGGATAAACCGCATAGTGGAGATTATGATTTGGACGAACTTTTTGAATGGATGAAACAAATATCTAAATAAAAAAGGCATTGTTTTTGTAATGAAAACGGTATGAAATATTTTATTCCTATCCTTCTTGTTGCTTTTTTTCTACAATCTTGCAAGACCAAAATTGCACAAAATATTCC
>JAUNTR010000391.1 GCA_030538575.1 Cruoricaptor ignavus
GGAACTTCATCTCCCATTAGCATAGAGAATACATTATCGGCTTCTGCCAAACTTTCTATGGTTACTTGTTTCAAAATTCTGTTTTCAGGATTTAGAGTAGTTTCCCAAAGTTGCTCAGCGTTCATTTCCCCAAGACCTTTGTAGCGTTGCACTTCCACGCCTTTACCATCTGTTGCCATTTCAAAAGTTTTTTGCTCACGCTCTTTTTCGTCCCAAGCGTAGATTTTTTTGTTTCCTTTTTTCAAAAGATAAAGAGGTGGCGAAGCGATATAAACATAGCCTTGCTCTATCAATTCCTTCATATAACGGAAAAAGAATGTAAGAATAAGTGTGGAAATGTGAGAACCATCTACATCGGCATCGGTCATTATCACGACTTTGTGATACCTTAATTTATTAAGATTCAAAGCTTTGCTATCTTCTTCTGTCCCAACGGAAACGCCAAGTGCGGTATAGATATTTCTAATTTCCTCGTTATCATAAACCTTATGAAGCATAGATTTTTCTACGTTCAAGATTTTACCTCTTAATGGCATAATCGCTTGGAAATGTCGGTCTCTTCCTTGCTTTGCTGTTCCACCTGCGGAATCTCCCTCGACCAAGAATATCTCGGAAATCGCAGGGTCTTTGGATGAACAATCTGCCAACTTACCAGGAAGTCCTGCTCCGCCCATTGGCGATTTTCTTTGTACCAATTCTCTGGCTTTTTTTGCCGCTTGTCTTGCTTTTGCTGCAAGCACTACTTTTTGTACAATTTGCTTGGCTTCATTTGGATTTTCTTCGAGGAAGTTGGTCAGCATTTCGCCAACTATTTTATCCACAGCTCCTGATACTTCGGAGTTTCCGAGTTTGGTTTTGGTTTGCCCTTCAAACTGAGGTTCCATTACTTTTACGGAAATTACTGCTGTTAATCCTTCACGGAAATCGTCTCCTGTAACTTCTACTTTTTCTTTTGCAGGAATCCCGAGTTCATCGGCATATTTTTTCAGAGTTCTGGTTAATGCCCTTCTGAAACCCGCCAAATGAGTTCCACCTTCGTGGGTGTTGATGTTATTAACGTATGAATGCAGATTTTCATTAAATGAAGTATTGTAACGCATCGCAACTTCTACGGGAATGTCATCTCTTTCACCCTCCATAAAAATTACGTTTTCCATAATGGCTTCTCTGTTTCCATCAATGTATTCTACAAACTCTTTCAGACCGCCTTCGGAGAAAAACGTTTCAGATTTTAATACTCCATTTTCGTCCTTCTGCCTTTCATCAGTCAAAGTAATTGTTATGCCTTTATTAAGGAAAGCTAATTCCCTCAATCTTGCTGCAAGCGTATCATAATTATAGATTAAATCTTGGAAAATACTTCCATCGGGTTGGAAGAAAACTTCTGTACCTCTTTCATCGGTTTTCCCAATTTCGGAAACATCTGCAAGGGCAACTCCTTTGGAATATTTTTGTTGATAAACATTGCCATCCCTATTTACAGTAGCAATAAGCGAGGTAGAAAGTGCATTAACACAAGAAACCCCAACCCCGTGCAAACCGCCAGAAACCTTGTAGGAATCTTTATCGAATTTACCACCTGCACCGATTTTGGTCATTACAACTTCTAAGGCAGATTTTTGTTCTTTCTCGTGGAAATCCACAGGAATACCACGCCCATTATCTTTTACGGAAATCCCATTTCCCTCGTGTATGGTAACTGCAATGGTATCGCAATGTCCTGCCAAGGCCTCGTCGATAGAGTTATCCACGACCTCGTAAACCAAGTGATGCAAACCTCTTGTACCTACATCACCAATGTACATAGATGGTCTTAGACGCACGTGTTCTATACCTTCTAATGCTTGTATGCTACTCGCTGTATATTTTTTTTCGCTCATAATTTTATTTTAGATTTGAGAATAAAGATTTCGGATTTAATTTTTTCACAAAACCCTTTTTTCTCACTTTCAAAAAGACTGACAAATATCGGAAAAAAATATGAATTATAAAAGT
>JAUNTR010000392.1 GCA_030538575.1 Cruoricaptor ignavus
AAAGATGATTGTAATAGGCTTCATCAAAAATCATTAAAAGATTATTAACTCCCATCGCAACTCCCAGATAACGAGTATTATAGGTATTAAAATAATCTATCAATCGATAATATTCGGAGAAGTTGGAAATCATAACCGTATAACCTAATTTCGCCAAAACATCTACTCTATCCAAGAAATCTCGTTCGTCTATTTTCCCTGTGGCTCGCAGATTGGCTGTTGTAATCTCGAAGAGGATTACAGTTTCCTCAGGTTTTCCACCTGTGTCTTTTAGGAACATTTCCAGCCCAGTTTCAAACATATCTACATTAACCAAAGTTACGGGGCGAAAACTCCCACGAACTGCAAAAACATCTTTTTTATAAAGAATATCTGCAGGCAACATATTTTTACCTTCGGAATTAAAAATCACCGCATCGGTCATTCCTTTTTTCACTAACTGCAAGGACATCAGCCTATTATCAACATACGGGAAAGCTGGTCCTTCAAAATGTATCATATCAATCTCTATCTTATCCACCGCAATATCATCGTACAAAGAGCGAATAAGTTGCCGAGGATTATCGGATAAATGTATCGCTCCATAGATAAGATTAACTCCCAGATTACCAAGAGTTTCCTGTTGCAAACTCGCTTCATTTTCCTTGAAACGAATATGGAGAATAATCTGACTATATTCCGCTTTTGGAGCGTGCTGAAACATTAGCCCAACCCAACCATGACCTTTGAAGGTTTTATGGTAATTAATCGTGGTAACCGTATTGGCATAAGAAAAAAACCTACGATTGGGAGTTTCTGCATTATCCAATCGCTCATTAATTAATTTTATCTCATGACGCAACATTTTTTCTAACCGTTTTTGGGTTACAAATCTGTTTTTTTCTTCTTTGCCATATATCGCATTGCTATACTCTTTATCGTAGGCAGACATAGCTTTGGCAATGGTATTAGAGGCACCTCCTGCACGAAAAAAGTGTCGTACAGTCTCTTGCCCTGCACCAATCTCGGCAAACGTACCATAAATATTCGGGTCTAAATTGATGGCTAAAGCCTTTTGTTTCGGGGTTAAGAATTGCTTAATCTCGGACATTCTGATTTTTTTGTAAATTTACCAAAATAAATTTCACTTCACAATATGAGATTAAAATTTTTCGGGACAGGAACCTCACAAGGTGTGCCTGTTATTGGGTGCAAATGCGAGGTTTGTACTTCGCAAGACATTAAGGATAAGCGATTTAGAGCTTCAGTGATGATTACCACAGAGGACGAAAAAAAAATTTTGATAGACTGCGGTCCAGACTTTCGAGAGCAAATGCTTCATAATAATGAGGATGAGGTAGATGTCCTACTCATTACCCATGAACACAACGACCATATTATTGGTTTAGATGATATGCGACCTCTGATTTTCAAAAACCAAAAAAATATTTCCGTATATTGTAGCGAAAGAGTGGGCAACGAAATAAAAGCCAGATTTCCGTATGCTTTTGCCGAAAATAAATATCCCGGAGCACCATCTTTTGACCTTAATATTATAGAAAATAAAAACCTGAATTTGCTAGATACCGAAATTATTCCGATTGAAGTAATGCATTATCAAATCCCGATTTTTGGCTATAAATTTAAAAACTTAGCTTATATTACAGATGGTAGTTCGATTTCTGATGAGGAGAAAGAAAAACTGAAAAATTTGGATTACCTCATCCTCAATTGTATAAGGAAAGAAACGCCGCATCCTGCACATTTTATCTTACCCGATATATTAAAGCTATACGAAGAACTAAAACCTAAACAATTATTTTTAACACATATTAGTCATCACTTCGGTTTACATCACATTGAAAATGAATTACTTCCTAAAAACATACACTTAGCTTACGATGGCTTAGAAATATTTTTTTGAAAAAAGTGAGGGAAAAATTTTGTTAGTAATAAAAAAAGTTTCTATATTTGCACACCTTTAAAAAAGCCCAGGTGGCGGAAT
>JAUNTR010000393.1 GCA_030538575.1 Cruoricaptor ignavus
AAATTAAGAGGGATTTTCCATTGTTTTTCAGGGAATTTAGAGCAAGCAAAACACGCTGTGGAACTCGGTTTTTTACTGGGAATTGGCGGAGTTGTTACTTTTAAAAATGGTAAAATAGACCAATTTCTAAATGAGATTTCTCTTGAAAATATCGTCTTGGAAACCGATTCCCCTTACCTCGCTCCTGTACCGCACAGAGGCAAAAGGAATGAAAGTTCTTATTTGGATTTAGTTGTTGGTAAATTGGTAGATATTTACGGAAAAACCTTTGATGAAATCAACCAAATAACGACTGATAATGCGTTGAGAGTATTGTCATAAACTTTGATAATCTTTAATATAAATTTTTGAGATAAAAATTTGCTTTATTATTGTTTCCTAATTGGGAAATTACTATATTTGAAAAAAATAAAAATGAAATATAATTTTGAGGTTGAACTACTTCCAGAGGTGGTTGAATTTTTAAATAATTTGAGTGAAAAGCCTCGAGAAAAGATTTATTATAATATTCGTAAAGCCCAAATGTTGAATGATAATGAACTTTTTAAGAAACTTAATGATGTGATTTGGGAGTTCAGGACTTTATATAACGGCAATTCGTACAGGCTTTTTTCATTTTGGGATATTCACGAAAAGTCCTATGTTATTGCAACTCACGGAATCATTAAGAAAACACAAAAAACGCCAAAAAAAGAAATTGAAAAAGCAGAAAAAATTAGATTAGAATATTTAAGAATTAAATACAATGAGAAATAAATTAAAAACAGTTTCTATCGATGAAATGATAGATAAACATATCGGAAAAATCGGAACTGAAAAACGAGATATTTTTGAAAATGAATTGAGATTGGAAATGTTGGGTCATGCTATAAAAACAGCAAGAAAAGAAAAAAACATGACCCAAGAAGAACTCGGGGAATTAGTTGGTGTTCAAAAAGCCCAAATATCGAAGATTGAAAATAGTATGAAAAATGCTCGTTTTGAAACAATTATGAAAGTATTTGATGCTTTGGGAGCAAAGGTTAATTTTAATGTTGAAATCAATAATAGAAAATTAGCATATTAAAATCCTTTCCCAAAATTCCGCTCAAAAGAACTATCTTTGCCTTATGCTACACAACGACAACGACAAAAGATTATTTTTGGTAGATGCCTATGCGATGATTTTTCGTGGCTATTACGCCCTTATTCGCAGTCCGAGAATTACCAGTTCAGGATTGGATACTTCGGCAATTTTTGGGTTTACCAATTCATTAATAGAACTGATAAAAAAACAAAAGCCATCTCATTTGGCAGTAGTTTTCGATGTGGGAAAAGCCAGTATTCGCACACAAGATTTTGCTGAATACAAAGCCAACCGTAGCGAAACTCCCGAAGCCATAAAAATCGCTGTGCCTTACATTCACAAGATATTACAAGCGATGCATATTCCTATTTTGGGAGTGGAAGGTTACGAGGCAGACGATGTTATCGGAACGATAGCCTGCAAAGCCGAAAAAGAAAATTACCTTACCTATATGGTAACACCTGATAAGGATTTTGCACAACTTGTAACAGAAAATATAAAAATCTACAAACCGGCAACCAAAAACGGAGATGCCGAAATTTTGGGCGTAGAAGAAGTAAAAGCCAAATACGAAATAGAACATCCCAAGCAAGTGATAGATTTCCTTGCAATGATGGGAGATGCGGTAGATAACATTCCAGGTTTGGAAGGCGTGGGTGAAAAAACAGCAATGAAGTTTCTGAAAGAATTTGGTAGCATAGAAAACCTTTTGGCAAACACCAATCAACTGAAAGGAAAGCTGAAAGAAAAAGTAGAAAATTCCGCAGAGCGAGGTTTATTATCTAAGAAATTAGCGACCATTATTTGCGATGCTCCTATCGATTTCCACGAAGAAGAATATAATTTGGAAACTCCTGATTTTGATAAAGTTAAAGAAATTTTCGAGGAGATAGAATTTCGCAGATTATA
>JAUNTR010000394.1 GCA_030538575.1 Cruoricaptor ignavus
TCATTATTTATCATTTTTATTTGTTTGATTGTGCTTATTTTCCCGATTTATTTATTGGTTGATATGTTGCTTGAGAAGCTGGGAGATTCCAAAATTTATATGTCAAAATTCAATGTGTTTTTAGATAGAATACACAGCTTTATTTTAGATAAAACCAATGTAGATTTTCTAAGCCAAGAGAACCTAAACAAGCTGAAAGACGAAGCTGCTAAGTTTTCTACAACGGCACTTAGTGGGACATTCAATTCCTTAACGATTGTGGCATCTATGTTTTTTATGTTGTTTTTTATGTTGGATAAACCAAGACTTTTCGAGCGGATGATTTCCTCTGCCGTTCCTTTGAAGAAAACCAATATCGATTTGATTGGAGAAAAATTTCGCAAACTGGTAATCGCCAATGCTGTGGGAATCCCAATAGTTGCCTTAGGACAAGGTTTGGTGGCTTTGTTAGGCTATATTATTTTCGGTGCTCCAAGTCCTGTTTTGCTATTTGCACTTACAGCAGTAGCATCTATGATTCCTATTGTTGGTGCGGCAATTATTTACATTCCTGTTGCTATTTTTATGATTGCCGAAGGCGATACTTTTAATGGCGTGGCGGTTCTTATCTATTGTATGCTAATTGTAGGTGTTACAGATAATATTCTGCGTTTCACTCTTTTGAAAAAATTAGAAAATATACATCCTCTGAATACGGTTTTTGGGATTATTATGGGGATGAATCTTTTCGGTTTTATGGGATTGGTTTTTGGTCCGATTATGGTTTCTATGACGGTTCTTTTACTGCAAGTTTATCGAGATGAATTTGGCTACAAACCAGAAAAGAAACTCCTCATCACTACAAATGAAACACCGACCAAAGAACCTACCGATTTGGAAGAACAACCGTAATTTCTAACTTATAATTAAGATGTTGAATACCGAAATATTAAAAGAAATTTGCACCGTAAAAATGCCCTTCGGAAAGTATGAAGGGCAGATTTTAGCAGACTTACCAATCTCTTATTTGGAATGGTTTCTAAGAAATGGAGGTTTCCCGAAAGGCAAATTGGGAATGCAACTCGCCACTGTTTACGAAATAAAACTAAATGGATTGATGGATTTATTACAACCCATTCGCCGTGGCGAAGTGTGAAAGCATTATCCTTTCAGCACGGCAATTTCATCTCTCAGTTTTGCTGCGGTAATGAAATCTAATGCTTTGGCAGCTTCTTCCATTTCCTTTTGTTTTTGGGCAATTATTTTTTCCAAATCCACGTTGCCGTAGTTGGCATTTTTTTCAGCGACTTTTTGTAAAATCTCTTTTTGCGTATATTTTTCATCAGGGAAATCTTTGGCTCTTCCCACCAAACTTTCGGATATTTTTTTGTTAAGTGCTTTTGGGAAAGTGCCGTGTTCCTCATTATATTTCTGTTGTTTTTCCCTTCGGTAAGCGGTTTCGTCTAATGTGGCTTGCATAGATTTGGTAATCTTATCGGCGTACATTATGGCTTTTCCATTAATGTTTCTTGCAGCACGTCCTACGGTTTGTATCATCGAACGTCGGGAACGCAACATCCCTTCTTTATCGGCATCCAAAATTGCAACGAGAGAAACTTCGGGCAAATCCAAACCTTCCCGAAGGAGATTTACGCCAATCAGCACATCAAACAAACCTAACCTCAAATCCTGCATAATTTGTATTCGTTCCAAAGTCTCTACATCGGAATGAATGTATCGGCAACGGATTCCAAATTTGGTGAAATATTTGGTAAGTTCTTCCGCCATTTTTTTAGTTAAAGTGGTTACCAAAACCCTTTCGTCTATTTCCGCTCGTTTTTGTATTTCTTCTATTAAATCATCGATTTGATTGAGTGTTGGTCGAACTTCTATAATCGGGTCTAATAAACCTGTTGGTCGGATAATTTGCTCTATATATTCGCCTTCGGTTTTCTCCAATTCGTAGTCGGCAGGCGTTGCAGAAACATA
>JAUNTR010000395.1 GCA_030538575.1 Cruoricaptor ignavus
GATATTACAAGTATTGATGATGTAAAACAAAGTATTGAAAATCAGGATTATATCATTCATTTGGCGTCCGAAACAGGAACGGGACAATCGATGTACGAAATCCATAAATACAACGAAGTCAATGCTTCTGGAACAGCTATTCTTATGAATGTTTTGGTTAATGAATCTCATCAAATCAAAAAAATTATTTTGGCTTCGTCCAGAGCCGTTTATGGTGAGGGAAAGTACAGAAACTCCCATTCCGAAATATTTTTTCCCGAGCAAAGAAATGTGGTAAAAATGCAACAAGGTTTTTTTGATTTTCAGGATGCTAATGGCGAGGTTTTGCAAGCCATTGCTACGGATGAAAAATCCAAAATAAATCCTGTTTCTGTTTACGGAATCACCAAATTTTATCAGGAACAATTGGTGAAAACCGTAGGATTATCCATACACATTCCGTTTGTAATTTTGCGTTATCAGAATGTATTTGGAGCAGGGCAATCGCTCAGAAATCCATATACGGGAATTTTATCGGTGTTTTCCAACCAAATTTTGTCGGGCAAACCTATTAATGTTTTTGAAGACGGCAAACCCATTCGGGATTTTGTGTATATAGATGATGTGGTAGATGCCACAATTGCGGGATTAGAACGAGAGGAAGCGAATAACGAAATCGTAAATATCGGTTCGGGAATCCCGACTTCGGTATCGGATGTTGCCCATATTTTAATGGAAAAATATAATAAACAAACCGAAATAAATATCTCTGGAAATTTTCGTGTAGGAGATATAAGAAATAATTTTGCAGATATTTATAAAGCTGAAAAAATACTGAATTTTCAACCAAAAATTCCTTTTGCAGATGGCATTGCTCGTTTTGTGAAATGGGTTGGCGAGCAAAATGTTCAGGATAATTGTCTTGAAAATTCTTTACAAGAAATGAGGCAAAAAGGTCTTTTGAAATAATGGATTTTCGAGGTAAAAAAATATTGTTTATTTCTGCCAGTTTTTTCAGTTACGAAAAAGCGATTACCAAGCGGTTGCAAGAGTTGGGAGCAGAAGTAGATTTCTACGACGAACGCCCATCTAATAGCGTTTTAGCAAAAGGATTAATCCGAGTGAATCCTAAATTTTATCAGTGGAAAATCAATGCTTATTATCGCAAAATTTTACAAGAAATAAAAGGCAAACATTATGATTTTTTCTTACTGATAAAAGGCGAAGCTGTCCCATTTTTCTTTTTAGAGGAATTAAAACGAAGTCATCCAAAAACTCAGAAAATATTTTATGCGTACGATTCTTCTGCGGAATATCCAAAGTTTCGGGAACTTTTCAGTTTTTTTGATGCCAGTTATACCTTTGAGCCTAATGATGCCAAAAATTTTCAATTGCATTTCCGACCTTTATTTTTTATAAAAGATTATATAAAACATACGGAAAATAAACAAAATATAGATTTGTTGTTTGTAGGAACAGCACACACCGATCGCTATATTATAGGGAATAAAGTGGAACAAAAGTGCCAAGAAATAAATCTGAAATCTTATTTTTATTATTACGCTCCAGGCAAAATTGCTTTTCTTTTAAAGAGAATTTTCGATAAAACAATGCAGACTTTTGATTTGAAAAAAATCAGTTTTCAAAAACTTTCCCATTTAGAAATTGCCGAACTTTATCAACAAACCAATGCGGTTTTAGATATTAATAAACCTTTCCAATATGGTCTTACAATGCGGACTTTCGAGGCTTTGGCATCGGGAAGAAAAATCGTTACAACCAATTCGGATATTCGCTATTATCCGTTTTTTAACCCTAATAATATTTTAATCATTAATCGGGAAAATCCACAAATCGATAAAAGATTTTTCGATACCGAATTTCAAAATATTCCTAATCAGCATTTAGGAAAAATGACATTGGATTCTTGGTTAGAGGCTTTATTTATAAAACCTCAAGATGATTATTGGACTTTTTT
>JAUNTR010000396.1 GCA_030538575.1 Cruoricaptor ignavus
TAATTTGGATTCACTCAAGGACGGAATTTTTGACGCCATATCGTATAACGGGAAAGGTATTTGCGAAGGGCGGGCTAAATTTAACTGAAAGTTCAATTTAGACTGACCGAAGCGAATGCTTTTTCCGTATTGCTAAAATACAAAAAATAGTAATACGGAAAAGCAGGCGCGGCTAAAGGAATCGGGAAGTTCTATTAATCCTTCAACCCCGCATTTTGCAAATACTATGTTGTGTGCAGTGCATTTTTGATTTTTGATATTCGTTTGTTTCTTAAATCCACCAATTTTATTGTATGGTCTTTATAATCTCGATATTCCTCAACATTTTGTGGTAATGGTGAACGCATAAAGTTATCAAAAGGCAACGAAAATTTTACTTCATAATTTTCGTTAACAAAATCTTGTAATAAGAAGAAGTCAATATAATTTTTAAAATCTTTGAACAACAAAAAGAAATCTTCATATTTTTTTAAGGTTTCAAATAATGGACTTTCTTCATTAATATAAAATCTGCGAATGCATTCTAGCGTCAAATCAAATCTGTCTGAAATTTTTCTATTTACTCCTCTCGCTTGATTCACAGTAAAACCATTATTTTTATGTGCTGGAAATACAATATGACCTCCAATTGTCCGAACCTTTTGTTTGAATTCTTCTCTTTCTTCATCTGTTAACCAACCATTGAATTTTCCGTTATATTTTCCGTCATAATGCGGGCACATTCTGTCACTTGATAAATTGCTGTGAAGATTATTTTTTAAAACTATTCTTCCATATTTTCCTCCTATAGTTAAAATGTCCAAATTCAAAGTCCTTTCGCAAGGTAATTGTTTATTCCATAATTGTTTATGATGTTCATAAAGTTTTGGACTGTCTGTATCTGGATCTCCGCAAATAGAATCGTTTCGATAATCAAAATTAATGTCAATAAAATTCATTGGGTTTCGTTTTAAGCGGTTTTTTTGGCGCATTGCACACAACGGATTGGGGCTTGGCGTTCGGGCGGGATTTTCGGCACGAAAAGTCCGAGCGAGCGACAAAGCCCAAATTTACGAAAAAGTGTCGAACGGGAACGTCAGCCCGCCTGACGCCAAGCCCCTTGTTGGTGGCTGGTGTTTTATCATTTTGTTGCTATAAATATGTCAACTTCCGAATTTTCTCCGTTTTGCGATTTTTGTCCGTAAACTTCAAAGTCGTAAGTATATTTTCTGTTTAATTCTTTGTCTTTCTGCCAAATGTCTAACCAAACAGTGGCAACTGCATTCGGCATTTCTCCCTTTGCTACAAATTTGTCAAAATTGTCTGCTTCAAATTCTCGTCCAATAAGTCCATTTGGAATTTCGTCAAGTGTCGAAACAGGAACTCCGATAATTGTTGTGTATTCGTCAGTAAAGTCGCTTTTGTAGTCTGTATAGATTGAAAGAATATTGTCAGAAACTTTATTGGGGATTTTGTCAAAAACATTGTCAGTATAAAATTGTCCCCAAAGTTTTCCCAAGTCTTGTTGAGCTTGATTGTTTTGGTTTGTTGTTCGGGTTGAAATTCCGATTATTTTAAATCCGTTTGTCATATTTTTTTATTTCATAATTCTGTCAACAGTTATAATTCTGAAAGTGTTCGAGTTGATTGTAATTTTGATGTTGTTTTTGTCATTTGAAACGTAATAGTTTTTGCCGTTCTTTTGAAAGAAAGCCTCTGACGTTTCGTCTATGAGTTTAAAAATCAAATTTTCGATTTCGGATTTTGAATAACTGCTTTTTAGTTTTTTGTTTATTCTTCCATAAACAAGTTCT
The DNA here is from genome assembly GCA_030538575.1 of Cruoricaptor ignavus. Taxonomy (GTDB): domain Bacteria; phylum Bacteroidota; class Bacteroidia; order Flavobacteriales; family Weeksellaceae; genus JAUNTR01. The sequence goes on from JAUNTR010000396.1 coordinate 1,794, forward strand.
GTGTAGCAAATGTTATTCAGAATTTGGGTTTTGTTTACGTTCATTTACTGTCGTTTCTTTTTAGCCGTAAGTTTCGTTACACTTGCCACCAACGGGAAACGGCTTTGCGAAGGCGGGGCTAAGAAGTTCAAAACTTTCTATAAAC
>JAUNTR010000397.1 GCA_030538575.1 Cruoricaptor ignavus
TTTTTATGGGATAATTTCCCATTATAACCTTGGTAAACCAATTGTGTTTTCCCTTTTGCAAATGGCAGTTCGTAGATGAAATCTTCATCAAACTCTTTCAACAAAACATCTCCAAAATTGCTAAGCATTTCATACGCAAATACATTTTTCTGATACGGATTTTCCTTAGAAAATCTCCCGATTTCCACTTTTGTACTTTTCGGTTGAAGTACAATAATCGTGTCGGAAGCAAGTGTAGATTTCATATTTTCCAACTGAAATTTGAAGCGTGTAGAAATCGGCATAAACTCATTATTATCCGCATACAAAACCGCTTCTTGCCCTACCATTATATGATAATACCGAATATCCCATTTCTTTTGAGAGAAAAGGCTGATACTAATTAAAAGGAAAAAAAGAAAGCAAAATAGTTTTTTCATTTAATTATTCAGAAAAAATTAAGGTTTAATCGAACAAGTAATAAAGGCAATGTTTGTTTTTTTTAGATTGTTCAATATAAAATTAAATAAATGAGAGAAGTGCAAAAAATGTTAAAATTACACAAAACAACATTATAAATATTACATACGTAAAAACCGTATTCATAATCCTTGAACTTTTTTTCAAATCTCTAAATATTTGAAAAAAGGTGTAGAACGTAAATATTAAAGTTAGTATGATTCTTAAATATTCTACATTATCATTGCTTAATAAATAATTTAGTGGATACATCAGAATAAATAAAATAGTTATTTGTCCAAAAATATATGAATTAATAATGATGTGTTCAAAAAAATTAAATTTTGATTTGTTGAAACAGACGAAGGAAGCCAGAGAAAAGATTGGGATAAGTAGTAAAACAGTGTAAGAATAATTATTTATCAGCCACATTAAGCTGGTGATGCCTATATTAGTTTCAATATCCGAATTTCGATTTTTTAATGCTTGAGTTACACCTAATAATCCTTCAATTAATATTGGTTTTTTATTTTGAAATTGCTCTAAGAAATAATGTATAATAGATAAAATAGCCAAATATGAAAAAGGCGGAACTAATTTTATGCGTTTTCCAGCAATATAATTATTGATTGTTTTTCCAGGGTTTACAGTTAACTCTTTTATAGTAAAAAAGAATCCTCTATCAACAGGAGTAATTATTTTTTTTATTTCAGACAAGAAGTAAGCAAGATTTATTCTTTTGATATTTTTAGTTTGTCCACAATTATTACAATAATTTCCCTCGAATTCAGATTCACAATTTTTACATATATGAAAAGTAGTTATATTTTCTTCTGACATATCATATTTAGTTAAAATAATGCACAATTTGAAATTTCAAATTAACACAATTTGTTCATTTTCTATACATTGCTTCATGCTTCAAGAAATCAACTTCATAATTTCCAAAGCCACTTTCAAAGCCTCAGTTCCGTCTTCCAAAGAAACTTCTACATTTTTATTTTCGGTAATCGCATCGGCAAAAGAATTTAGTTCGTCCAAAATCGCATTATTCGGTTGAATGTTTGGATATTCAAACAAAATTTGGTTCTTTTCTCCTTCCGCATTTTCAATAATCATATCGAAAGGCGTTGGATTTTGTGGTGCTTCTTTCATTCGGATAACTTCCGCTTTTTTCTCCAAAAAATCAACGGAAATATACGCATCTTGCTGGAAAAATCTGGATTTCCGCATGGCTTTCATCGAAATTCTGGAAGTCGTGAGATTGGCAACACAACCATTCTCAAACTCAATTCTGGCATTGCAAATATCGGGAGTTTTCGATACGACACAAACGCCCGAAGCGTGGATATTTTTCACTTTGGATTTTACCAAACTTAGCAAAATATCCAAATCGTGAATCATCAAATCCAAAACTACCGAAACATCCGTTCCTCTTGGGTTAAATTCCGCCAAACGATGAATCTCGATAAACATCGGATTTTTAA
>JAUNTR010000033.1 GCA_030538575.1 Cruoricaptor ignavus
CGTCGGCTTGGGGTTTCCTCGGCCGTGCCGTAGTGGTATCTTACGTTGTTATCGGGGTATTTCGGGTATTTTATTTCTTTCAGGCGGGTGTACTCGTAGTGGTATTCTATAAACGCATCCGACATCTCTTCTCGGATTTGAGAGGTTTGCCTTTTTATTAAATTCCCTGCTTTATCATAAACCATAACCAAAGTCCCAGCATCGGGATGTGTGTATTTCGTGCGTCTGCCGAGCAGGTCATAAGTGCTTTCTGTGGTGTTCCCATCGTGGTCTTTTACTTCGAGTATCTCTCCTAGGGCATTGTACTGAAATTGCGTCTCGATACGGTTGGCTTGTATCATGGCAGTTTGCCTACCGAGTACGTCTGTAAACGTGCTGGTACTCCTGCCAAGGGCATCGGTTTGCGTGGTTTTTAGATGGGGAATGCCATTTTTCTCTTCTATTGAAAAACTGGTTCGTAGCGTACTTTGGTCGGGAAAGGTGTGCAGGATTACCCTATCTTTGCTATCGTATTCCACGGTTGTGGGGGCTTGCAGACTTGGGACAACTTGGTACGCCTCCGAACTATCGGCTGTGGTTGGGTAGTAGGTGGCTATAATTCTACCGAGTGGGTCATAGATTTGCTTGCCCGAGATGATGTGTTTTATCTCGTCTTCCGTGTTTTTTCCTTTGAAAACCGATGCCGTTTTTTTCACTTGGACTATCCGGCCCAAACCATCGGCATAGGTATAGGTTTCTATATCGGTATTGTGCTCGGGGTCGTGGTTTTTGGTTTTGGCGTAAGGCACTTCTGCACTCGGATAGTAGTCGTAAGCAATGGTATATGGTTTTCCTGCTTCGGCTTCTTTTGGAGCTAGAATGCTTGATATTCTACCTTTATCATCTAATGTATAGTGGATGGTTTGCCCATTTCTATCCGTTTGCTGGGTTGGGGTATTGTATCGGTAGTCGTATTCTATTGTGTTTTCGTAGCCGAATTGGTCCGTGATTTTTACGATGTGGCTATGGTTATCTTCATCGTATTGGTATTTTAGATGGGTTCTTTCTCCTTTATAGTTTTCGGCGTTTTTTACTTCATTCAGATTACCATAAGCATCGTAGGACAGGTCTGTTACTGAAGGGGTCTGTACATCGGCATATTGTTTTATCTGAATAATTGCCCCTGTCTGCGGGTGGATTTCGGCCGTCCTATGTCTTAATATTTGTTTTAAATCTTTGATGATAATAGATTTCGGTATGGCTCCGAAATACGGGGTTTCATTCTCGTGATACGTGATGTCGGCTATGATTTCCGAAGTGGCATCGCCCGTACCTTTATCGATATAAGTGGCCAAATTCCCATATTCATCGTAGGTTTTTAGCGTCGTATGTTCCAAAAATCCATCGCCTTCAAAGGTCTTTGTCGTAGTTTTCACAGGCGGGGTGAAAAGGCTATAAACATTCGGCGACAGGCGATTAGCGGCTATCCATTGGTGGCTTATCGGGTGGCTCAGGTCTAATTTTTTTGTGTTTGTATCGAGCGGATAAGAGGTATATTCCGTATGGGTTTCGGTTAGTTTTTGGTTAGTTTCGTCTAAAGTATAGGCAGATTTTAAGAGTCCTCTGGTATAAAAATCTTGGTTATAGAAATGTTGCACAGCGGTTCTCATCGTGCTGTTATCTCTCGGATGGATGCTTTTTTGGGTGAGTAATTCATAACCATAAAACATCCTTTCGTATCTGTCGTAGTAAGGGTTTTGATAGGTGATTGCCGTTATTGTAGTGTCTTCGCCATCGCCTTCGTGTCCGTCATTAGTGGTTATTTGGCTGAGAACCCACTGGCTATTAGGATTATCGTAGGTTGGGGCTTTCCATTCATAATCTAGTTCTATGGTGCTTCCTGTGGCGTTTTTTATTGATTTCAGCAGGTGCGTTCTTTTGTGGTTGGAGAGCGCGACTTTCAAATCGTCTTCGTCTTCGGAGAGGACATAGTCTAAGTTGCCATCGCCGTCTATATCTATAAAGGTGGCTTCTATTCGGTTGGCATTTGTCCCATGGAAAGCTCCTGCCGTGATGCTGAAACGGAGTCCGATAAACTCAAGCTTAAACTCATAAGAGAAATTGGCACCACCACCGTAGCTGATAGAAATATTTTCTGCCGTTCTTTGGTTCGTGGATACCTCGATAGGTAGGTTGCTAAATCGGTTTCCTAAGTTTTGGAAAATAGAGGTTTTAGCGTCTGTATAGACCAATTTATCGGCTAAGCCATCGCCTGTAACATCTAAAAACTGGGTCTTGAGTTGAGAGATACTACGGCTGTAATTGAGTCCTCCTCTGAATGAGCCACCAAAAAGAGAATAACCCAATCCTGCGCCAACATCTTGATTGCTCCCTCTGCTCAAGGTTTCAAAATCCCATGGCTCTGCTGGTAAAAATCCGTACCCTATATTATACTGAATGGTTGAACTCGTAATGCGGTCGGCTAGTCCATCACCATTCATATCTGTATAGGTATGTTCTGCGTAATCATTCCCCAAAGATTGACTGGCTGAAACGCCTATTGAGTTTTTCGCTTTTTCAGCATCATCTTTACCTTGGGTTGCTGTATTATTGGCGTGTAATTTATTTTTCCCGATGGTAATACTCAATGAGTTTTTGGGTGTTCCATGCCGGATACTTCCATCGGCCGAACCGCCTACTGTTTCCGTTTTCGAGGTTGTAAAGTCACCAATATCCAAATATTGAGTAGAGATACCGCCTTTGGGCTCTGTAAATTGTACGTTCCCACCTCGTATAAAATCTGGGAAACGGTCGCCATTGAAATCGCTCATCGTTTGTTTTACTCGACTTTCTCCTCGGGAGTAAGACCCACCGATGCCTCCTACACCACTGGCACTTACCCCAGTAGCATAGGCATTACTCTTACTTTCCGTAACGATGGCTAATGCCCGACTTACCCCGCCTGCAAGTGGCGGAAGAGTGGTATCTAAATAGTTTTCCAAGTCGTTTTCTCCTAATCGAGAGGGTGAGTAATGGTTTTCATTAATGAATATATCACTTTCTGAGCCTGTATGTGTCCTTTGTCCTGTGATAGAGGTTGTGCGAAGGAAATAAACATTGGCGATTTCCATTCCGTATCCGTTGCCATTATCGGGGTTGAAGTTATGGATGTCCGAACCGTTATATTCGCCTTGATGGTCTTTTAATTGGTTTTCATCTATCAAGTCTTTTGCTAAGTCTCCATTGAGGATAAAACTACCCCAACCTCTATACGTTTTTCCAAATAAAGTAGGCAAATAGGGTGCTTCCAAGGGTTCGTAGAGCCAGTATTTCATCCAATTTTGATGCAAGATATTATCGTTTACAGACAGGGCTATCGGGACTTTGTTTTCGTTCATCCACTGTACTATTTCGGAGTTGCCTTGCCCATCACGTACGATGATTTCTACGGAAATAGCCCCATCTATACTGGCTTGCTCGTTGATAATTGGACTGCCTTTTGGGGTAATAATAACGATCTGCGTTTGTTTATTACCGATAACGGTGTAATTTTTTCGGGTCAAAACTTTACCGTTCTGCTTAGCGGTTATGGTAATATCGCCTGATAAATCTTTGAATGTCTTCGGAAGCAGTGCCCCGAAACCGAAATCCAGCATCCCTTCTATCGGGGTGTGAAAATAATCGGCACCAAGGTCATCTTGCCGATGAAATACGGTATAATCTACTGCCAATACCGCAGTCTCCGTTTTATTAGTAAGCTCGCTATGATAGGATATTTGAGGATTGATGCTAATGGAATTCCAATGGAGCTGTGTATCGCTTACCAAACGAAGTTGCAGGCTTTCACTATTTTGGAACGTTCCTAAATCAATACTCGACAAATCGAACTCGGTTTCTTCTCCCTCTTCAAACTGTTGTTCAAATACTATTGTGGTAGTTTCTGTACTCAAGTTTTCTTTTAGTACTATTAGTTTTACCTTATCCGTAGTTTTGGGTTTACTGAATGTCCCTATTAGTCTTGGTTTTACGATTTCGGAGAATACAAAACTTTGTGCCGTGCTATACAAATCTTCCTTTGTATGATATAGGTGCAAATCTTCTCCATTAATGTCTTTAATCGGATGGCTAATAGAGAGATAGCGGAGGTCGGTATGCCATTCTGTGCGGTCGTAATTGCCGTCGTAGATGGAACTGACTCGGAAATAAAGCGTTTCGCCTCTCTTTATCGTAATGGTATTCGTTTTTGATTTCTCAGTATAATCATCGGGATTAATCTTCTCCTTCCAAACTAAGTTTTTATGGTGCTGAAAGTAAAGTTCTACGCCATCTGCCTTAGGGCTACCATCGTTCTTCGTGTAGTTTTTTCTTTGGTCGGAGAGGTCTTCTATAAGGTGATAACGATGCTGGATTTGTAGCGTACCGTCATAGGGGGCTGTCCAACTTCTTACTACATCGTGCAATGGATTGTTTCTTCGCAAACTATCCTTATCCAAAGAGGTTTGCCCAGTAATAGAAAGTTCTGTACTGCTAATACTAATCGGCACAGGAGTTCCCGTGCTATTGGGCGTGAAATAAGGGATGCCTGCCACCAACCTATTATAGTAAACCATACCGCCACTCACAAAATCTACCAAACCATCGGCATTGAAATCCATAAAATAACTGTTGGTGGTACTTTTGGATGTTTGTCTGTTGTAGCCTATTATCGCTTTTTGCAACTGTAAATCTACACCAAAACCTGAAGAAGAGGACTGGGTAACTCCCAAAGAGGGTAAGTTAAGCTGATGGATTTCATCTGAAAATCTGTGTGAGTTCCCTTGGTTGGATATATTTTTTCTATAATATACTTTATGGTCTTTTACATAAATTTTATCGGGAAGGTTATCGCCATCTATGTCTTGTAATAAAACTTTGGATTGGGTTTTCCCTGTACTATAATTCCCACTGCCTCCTAGGGTATATTCATTGAATCTCCCTTTCAAAGTTCCTACCCCGATACGGAAATTACCGCCTGTGGTTTGCGAATTAGAAGTTCCTGCCAATGTCGCTTTCCCCGAAAAACCATCCATGCCGAGAAAGGTGTATCCGATATTATCATTCGGAACTGCCCATTTTTGGAAATCCCCAAATGGTTGGTAGTTGCCTTCACCATCTCTTACATCATCATAATATTCCATTTGATGCCGATAAAATTCCTTTTCCTTGGCATCGTAAATTACGATTTCTTTCAGCAAAGTCTTATGGTAAGCTCCTGTTTTATAGAGAAGCTCGTAGCTTTTTATTGGTTGGTCTTTGTATCGAACTTCTATTTTTCTTAGAAGCCGATTGTGTTCTTGTTTGAAACCTAACCGTGCAATGGTTTGCAAATCCAAGCGTTGGGGCTCGCCTAAATCTTTATCGGTAAAAAAATGAACAGAATAGTTGCCTCGCTCCCCCCTATAACCTGTATAGTAAATGCTTTTGGGGTAAAGAATGCCTTTCTCTGATGTATATTCGTAAGTTATCTGATTGCCATACAAATCCTCTTGTTTAGAAATCGCCCAATATCCTATATTCCCGTTGTGGTCACTAAGTTGAGCATTGGGATTGCCATAATAAGTGGTTATTCCTGATTTGGAATGGGTTTTCCAAAAATAGTTTTTAGGGGAGTTCCCAACACGGATGATTTTACTAAATCCGCCTTCCCGCCTTGGGAAAAACGCCTTATCCTCTTCTCGGTCTTCCCAAGCATTCCGATGGGCATTAGGTAATAACTCCTCCCCTGAAAAAAGATAGGTTTCCGTTTCCTTATCGGCATCATAGCGTGGGCTCCCCCATTTCGTATCTATGTTAATAGATGATAAGGATAAATCCCAACCCGTACCCAACCAAGTTTGCCCGTTATCTTGCTGATAAGAAATCTGTAAATGTGGCTCCAGTCCGCCACGCCCTTTTGGAAGTAAAATTGGAAATGTTGCCGACGCTACTCCCTGAGAATTAGGTGCTGAAACAGATATATTCTCTATCCCAACAAATGGCTCGGTGGCCTTCAGTCCCGTGATAGTGGTTGGCGTAAAACCTGTGGTATCAGGGGATTCTGGCTGTTTGATAACTCCCGTAATAAAGTCTGAAAAACCATTGGCTCTCGCTTTTATAGTCCCTGTCCCTACTTCTAGTTTGTCTTTTTTTAGCTTTCGCCATTGTTTGCTATAAGTGTCTAAGGCGAAAACTTCTACATCGGCACGGGTATAGCCTTCGGGGATTTTATTTTCATCAAAATCAATAGCAATCTGTATCTCCTTTTTTAATGTAATATTCTGTGGAAGTATACGATACCCAAAAACACCACGGGTTACATTGACTAAACCCATAGGCAAGGGTTGATGCTCGTTTTCCTTTATCGAAAAGATAGAAACTCTTAGGTCTTTACTTAGCGTATATTCTGGAATGATTACCGATAAACCCTGATACTGCAAATGGTTAACCGTTTTTTTAGAAATTTTTCGCTGAAAGACTAACTCCGAATCTATAACTCTATTATCTATCTCTTCTTTTTCTGTTTTTACTAAGATTGTCGAAAATAACATCTCGCTAACACTACCCTGCCACGACGATGCAAAGAGACCTATCGACAAGAAGGTAAGCAAGATATATAGAGGTAAACTTCTCTTCATTGCGAGTAGTTGTTTTCGGTTTTTGTAAGGTTACACAAAGATAATAAAAAAAATAGAAACCGGCACATCGTACATCAAAATGAAATTTTATCCCATTCAAATTTTACTACGTCTAGATGAAAATTTTGCTACGCTTAGACAGAGATTTTACTGCGTCTAGACGGAAGTTTTGCTGCGTCCCGTTCCTATTATTGCTACATCCTGATAAAAATTTTACATTATCAAGATAAAATGGATGCAATAATAAAATAAAAAGAGTGAGATCTCGAAAAGAAGTCAATGGATAGAACTAGTTGCTATTATCTTTCCCATAAAATATTTCTATTCTACGATTAGCCTTTTACTTACTTCCCCTAAGTCTGTTTTTATTTTTATAATATAAACGCCTTGTGTTGGCAAAAAACCATGATACTCATACTGGTCTTCATTATAAAACGCTTTGGAAGTCAAAAATTGCCCGACTATCGTATAGAGGGTTATAGTTCCACTGGTCGGTTTGGGGAACTCCGCATGAATTTTGAAATGACCATCTTTACTAGGATTAGGGTATATCATTATTTTGCTATCAAGATTTTCCGCTCCACTAAACGCCTTAAAATAATGTGCCGAATGACAGCCGTCTGCATTCTTTATCCGAACCTCATAATCTCCTGATTGAGATAGTAAAAACTCTGGCTTCTGAGAAATCAAGTTCTCATTAAGATACCATTCGTAAGTGTAGTTCCCTTTCGGTAAATGTTCCGAAAGGTTAAGGTGCTGCGGGTTTTTAATCCAATACTCCGTATTCAACTTCGGCTTAGGAGCATCGGTATCTGAGATATAAAGATTCTGCGTGTAAGTTTGATCCTGAGCATCAGTAACTTGGTAACGATATTGCCCAGAAGATAATGACAATGATTTCTCCCCCTGCCTATGGAACTCTGTCCATTGTTCTTGAATCTGGTTTTTATCAATATTAAAGAGACTTATCTGATACGGACTCTGACCGCCAATGATACGAAAAGTAACTTTACCCAAAGTGGAAGAAAGACATCTCGGGGATTGGATATCCAAATGAGCAAACATAGGTGGCGCTTGCCAAATCGTAAATATAGCAGGTTGAAGCCCCGAAAGCTCCCAATTTTCAATGGTAGGGAAAGCTTCATTTCCGATATTAGCGTATCTCGTCTGCCTAGGTCTAAATTCACCTGTTCCACTTTCATCTATTACAAGCCACAAATTGTCCTTTTCCTTAATGCCTTCAATAGAAGAAGGCGTAACGATAGCGGATAACAACGATGATTTGAAGGAATTCCCATCATCTGTTGATTGTATTTTCCATTGTCTGGAAATTCCTTGCGGTTGTCCTTCTTTTTGCTTCTTAATGGCTAAACCTTGACCATTATCGCTCCAAAATACAAAAGACTGATCGGCTATGTTGTTAGGATTTTGAAAGAAGAAACTGAAAATACCCTCGTCATTAGAATTTTGACTTTTGCTCTGGAATAAATATCCAAAATTATCTCTACCAATCGCTGTGATATTTTGGTTGAAGGATTTGTTCGCATCATAATCCCAAATTTTCGTTCCTATACTATTATAATAATTTTTAAACTCGGATTGATGGAGAGAAATACCATATTTTATAGCCAAGTAAGAGGAAACCTGCTGTGCTTCCAAAGGTGAAAGAATACGATTGTAGATAATGATTTCAGCAAAATCCCCAGTGAAAAATTCAGGAGGAAGAGAGCTTTTTTGTCCTCCGATTTGAATATGGTAAGAGGACATTTCGTGCTTCTTCGAAAGACGTTTATAATGCTGATAATAATGTATTTTTACCTTTTGGTTGAGAAACTTTTCAGAAAAAGAACGGTATTGGGTTTGTGATAAATCGGCTAACCGATGGGTTGTTCCTACCACCACTGGTTTTTCGGAAGATTGTAGAGACCACAACTGTTGTTCATTGTGAGTAGTGTCCTTGTAAACAATGAAAAGTGAGTAAACATCAGCGTTGGATAATGGTTTTATAAAACTATTGACTTTGGAATCTATGAATTTAAAACTCCGATGCTCATTGATATATTCATTTAGGATAAACATATCATCTAAACTTTTCTCCGAAATCATTTCTTTTATCGTGCCGTCGTTTTCAGTAGCTCTACTTAACCAAATGATTGGTTCGGGAACACCTGCCGGATAGATTTTACTTTGTCCATAAATCCATTGGCTACTGCATAACAGAAAGATAAATGCGGATAACACAATACGTAGTTGATGGATGTTCATAGCACAGATTGTTTAGAAATTATTATGCCCATCGAAAGCAAAACGATAGCCGATTTGTAATGAAAATGCAGAAGTTTTATTATTCGTATTTGTAAAACGATGTCCATTTTCTTGTGTTTCCCAGGTATCTCCCAACCCTAAATGATAACGAATACTGAAGTTCAATCCGTTTCCAAATTCATATCCCAAAGCAAATGCTGTATGGAAATAATCTTTCCCTTTAAATGATTCTTTTAAAGTCTTTTGAACTAAGGCATCGGGTTCGAAATAAACACCAGTTCTTGTCATTAGTTCAGCTCCATTGGATTGGTACATTAGGCCATCTTTATCAAGATGAAAGGTGAGATAAGGTCCTGCTCCAAGATAAAATCCATCAGTAATATAGTATTTGAATAAAAAACCTGCATTTAGATTATTAGAAGGAAAACTAATCGTATAATGGAGTCCTTTGGTATCTTGATATTCAAAAACAGTGCTTTGTTTAGTATAGTATAATTCTGGCTGAAAACTGATTCTTTCTCCTGGGTATTTCCAATTCAAAAATACACCTCCCATAAGATTTAATTTTGCCCTCTCAGAGGTTTGATAGTTTTGATACATACCCTGAGGAATCAACATAGACTCTATATTATTCATCTTAGAATAAATGCCTCCACCAAATACTCCATAGCTAATCTCTCGAACCAACTGCGCATTGGAAAAATGAATAAATAAGAAAAAAAAGATAAGAAAAAAGCGACTCATATTATTACCAATTATGAAAACTATATCCCAAAGACAATGCGAAAATAGTGTTTCGGTTTGTATTTTCTATAAATTGAAAAGACGTGTTTCGAGTGCCGATACCGTCGGCTATTCCTAGATAATACCTTAAATCGAAATGAAAAGCATTATTTAATTCATAGCCTATGTTAAAACTTAGATTAAAATCATCTTTCCCTACAATACCGTCTCGATAAAATTGTCGATAATTGGTATCAAATCGCCCATCCGATTCGTTGGATGTATATTCTATACTATGGGGCTGCAGGTTTTTAGCGTAATGAACACCGATACCTAAATTTAATCCTTGAAAAGGATAGAGTTTATAAAGTGCTCCGATAACTATATATGAATATTTGAAATCCAATAAATACTCTTGCCCCGAAACAGAATTTTGATACCAAAGTTGCTCCCCTCCTTTTCTGTATAAAATTTCTGGTTGTATTGCCGCTCTAGTATCATGAAACTTGTAATTGAGGAATAAGCCTCCTTCCACTCCATAAACACCTCGTGTTTTCATTTCAAATGCTGATAAATACCTCTCCCTTCCCAAAAGCATTTCGGGAATATTAGTAGTCATAGAATGCACAACCCCTATTTTTAAACCATAGGTAAGGTTATCACTATATTGTGAACGAATAAAAATAGAACATAAAATAACCAAAAAGTGTAACTTTTTCACAGTAAGTATCAATAAGCACAAATGTAATAAAAAAATCGAATTAAAAAATACTATCTTTGATTTAAATGATGGCTTTGAAATATAATATATGACTAAACACCTTAAACTCTACAAACCAAACTGTAATGATAAAAATGTCCCATTCTAAATAACTGATACAGATTATTCAAAATAGAACATTTTTCGAGATTAAACCTCTTCGTCGGTGTCTATGGTAAACGAACGGGATTTGAAATCTTTGTCGTGTCTTTCAGAGATGACATCTTCTCCTTTTTCTTGGATGATGAAATCTGTGGACTCGTGAAACATTTCTTGAAACGCTTTGAAATCTTCCTTGTAAAGATAAATCTTGTGTTTCTCGAACGTTGCTTCTCCATTTTCCCCGAAATTCTTCTTGCTCTCGGTTATTGTAAGGTAATAATCTCCTGCTTTCGTTTCGCGCACGTCAAAAAAATACGTTCTTCGACCTGCTTCGTTGCCATCGTAAGTATAGCATCTATCATCCCCCTGTCCCCCAAAGGGGGCAAAACTGCTAATGGAGGAGAGGCCATTCGGGTGTTTTGGGTTGTTGTATTCGTAGTTGAGGGTATAGCCTTTTTCTACGCCATTGACCTGATGACTCAGTGCTTTGCGAGTAATCCCATTGAGTTCATTGTAAGACATACTCCGCATTGTTTTTTGCCTCTTGGTAAGAACCTTTTGCCTTGACCAAAAGATTTAATTCGTCCCAAATCAAATTATCCAATGAACTTCTTTTCCTTTTTGGGCGTGCCTCACGCAGATAGCTTTGTGTCATTTTGGCAGTGTTGTTTTTTATTGGGTTTCTCTTAGGTAGGTCTTACATTCCTCTTACCTCTGTCTTATCTGCAAAACTATAATTTCTCTTCTTTTTCTGTCATATTGGCAGGAATATCGTAGGCTCTTACAGTGATTTTATCGCCTGATAAATCAGCATTATTTTCTTTGGATTTATAGACCCAATACAAACCTTCTTCTGTTGCATTGCCCTCTTCTACAAGGCTTCCGTCAGCATTTTCTATTTTTAGGATTACTCTTTCTACTTTAAAATCATCAAAAACTTTGATTTTTATTAAATCATTCTTTTTTCCTGCATAGTTAGAAAGGTCTATTGTCTCTATTTTAGGGGCTTTTAAGAAATCTGCTACCGCAATATTATGGGCTGTTAAACCTTTTGATTTGCCCTCTTCTTGGTATTGATTTTTTAAATCTTCCTGAACTGATTTTGAATAAATAATTGCCTCTTGGAATTTGATCCTTTGTTCCTTTTGTTTTTCGGTTTCTTTGGTCGGTTTTTTAGGTGCCTTTGAAACTATTGTTTTGCCATTTCTTTGGCTAAATACCAATAAATTTCCCACTTTGCCACTTAAGCCGTGTGTAATAATGTTGTTTGTAGATTTTGCCATTTTGTTTTTATTTTTTTAATTAAGTCCGTCTAAATTAATCTTTTTGAATAATATAAACAAATGTTTTTCACGTTTTCTACTATATTCCCCATAAATAGGATATATCTAAGAGCCTGTTTAAATTTAAATATTTTTTGCAATGTGTATTTTATTAATCTTAGTTAACTTTTTATGCCCTTTTTAGTGTCTTTTTCAGATTAGCCCGCTAAACTTTCAAAATCCACCCATAAAATCCATCTAAAAATGACTATAAAATTTAAACAGGCTCTTAGTTTTGTTATCACAATTTTGATTTAATAAGTATGCCATTACCTAAATTACCCACAAAAAGACTGTCTTTGTAAAAAAGATATGGAGGTATTAATGTTTCTTTCTTTAAATTTAGCTCATTAAATATTTTGCCTCCGTCTTTTGAGTAAATAACACTTTTTCGTGTCCCTCCAAACCCTCCGAGCATATTTTCATCAACTTTGTATGTTATAAGCCCTATTAAATCTTTATATATATAAAACCCATCATCTGATATGTTGTCTATATTATTCATTAGAGTTGTAAATGAATTTTTACGATATTGGACAAGATTAATTTTACTTTCAGTAGTTCCTTGTAAAAAATAGAACGTTTCACTATCTGAAATTCTAAAATCAAGATTTAACTTTTTATCTGTAGAGAATATTATTTTTTTTGTCTCTAATGATGCCTCAAGTTCTTCCAATTGCGTAATACCTCCTTTTTCAGAGAGCTTGTATATCTTTTCTCCAAACAACTGATAAGAGCTATTTGTGGATTTTTCGGTTAGCCTTATTTTTTCATTACCCTGAACTTTATAAAGACAATAACCATCATAAAACAAACTTTGCTCTGCACTATACCAAACTATATTATTTTCGTGTTCAAAGAGTTTGGTTATAACCCCTGATGAATATTTATATAATGTGTTTGACACTCTATAATAGCTATCATTAGTAAAAAAGTATATAGAAGTATTAACTTTTTGAGGGTAAAATTTTGCGGAAGTTATTCCGTTGATTTCCGCTAAAAAATCAGATTCACCATAAGACTTATCTATTTCTTTTCTAAATAATTTAATTTTACCATCAGTTTCTACATACCTGTCTTTAGGTTCAGAATATACATATGTAGATTTATATGTTAAAATATATAACCTATCATCAATGATTGTAAAATCTTTTAAATCACCATTTTCTTTTATAAATACCTCCACATTTTCGTAAGTCATATTGTCATTTTTCTCTTGAGAACAAGATATATTTACTATTAGCAACCCGAGTAACAAAAATACTTTTTCCATATACTAGAAAATTTTAGGGATAATCTGTCTTACTTGTTTCATTCCGTCAGGACTTGTTAAATCTCTAAAGTCTGGAGTTAATCCAATTTTAACTTTATCTTTAAATGGTAAATTTTTCAAAAGATTATCTTTAGTGTAAGCTGGAACGTGTGTATCAAAAGCCTTTGTTCTGAAAGTATCATTATTGCCTTGTATAGATGGATTACCATCTATAAAAGTATTCATTTGAACTTGTAGTTCGTTAACCGTCTGGTCTATCCATTTTTTACCTGCATCAGACAATTCTCCCCTTAATTCTTTAGTAAATTTATTAGCATATTTATGTCCATACGACAAATAGTAATCTGGTGGTGTAGTACCATAGGTCTCAATATGAGCTGTATATCTTTGCTCATAATAGCTCGCATCTCCCGTAGGAGCTATTGTTACTTTTTGGGAATAATTAGGATGAGAGTTTGCATTAACTAATTCCCAAGCATCATTTTTAGTAAAAGTCCAATCATTACCAAAAGCATCTGTTTGGTTAACACCATAGTTATACGTTATTATTGGTTTTGAGGATTCTAATTTTGTAGCAAATGTGACATCTTTTATTGGAGGAGCACAAGGTATATAGTCCCCATTATCAGCCCTTGTATAACATCTCCCATCAGGGTCTATAAACATTACTGGGTTATTATTTGCATACTGATAAGGTTGTAAAGTTCTCTCTACAAGAGGATCCACATTCAACCACAAACTCGTCTTCATATCCAAGTATCTTGCTCCGTAGTAAGTTAAGTTAGTCTCGCTATCCAACTCCTTGCCATTAAAAAGATAAGGTTGTGTTATACTCGTGCTGTGTTCATCAAATAACACTTCTCCAAATGCCATAAATTCCGTATGTTGGCTTAGGTTTCCGTTTATATCTGTTATGTGGCTACTAGACCCCAAGTGGTCAGGGTGGTAGTAGTAAATATTCTTTTCCTCTATTCCGTTGTCCACAAAGTTAAACCCTGCTTCTACATTTTCGGGGGTTATGGGGTCGCCGTATTGCACTGGCGGGCCGGGTACGTCGCCAGGTTCGTTAAACTTCGGTGGTCTCGGCCAACCTTCGGGAGGCTCTTGGTTTTGCGTAATCGCCTCCCAATCTATACTTGGGTAAGGTTGCCCCGTCCATTCGGGGCTGGCGTAGATGCCCTGCTGGGTGGGTGGGCCTGGTGGGGTGTTTAGGTTTTTTATGTAATTCCTCAGGGCTTCGTCCAAGAGTGCCGTTTGCTTCAAATAATCAATTCCTCCTGCGGTTATGCCTTTACCATTTTGGGTAAAAGTGCCCTCGCCTAATTTACTAGATATTCGGCTTGCTCCCTCAAAATAATGCTTCGTAAATCTGCCTTTTTGTACCACAAAATATGGGCTTACGTAGGCGGTGTAGTCTTCGTTGTGGGTAATTATGGCGGCGGTTGCCCCATTTATCATCGTTTGGCTGGTCTCAGAAGAGGATTTTAGCGTTCGCTCTCCTGTGTGGTCGTAGGTGTAGAGGTGCAGTAATCCATTGTCATTAATCCCTCTCAATCGGTTTTCCTCATCCCAAACCATCATTCGGAAAGACTTAAATTCTTCGTAGCCTGTTGGGTTGCCGTTGCCGTCGTAGGTGTAGCGTCTGTCCCCCTGTCCCCCTAAGGGGGCAAAACCGC
>JAUNTR010000398.1 GCA_030538575.1 Cruoricaptor ignavus
TTGTTTTGTTTTTTGCCATCTACTTTTAGGATTTGGTCACCATCTTGAAATCCCATTTTCTTCGCAGCTTCGCCATAGTGCATTGCCAATTCGGTTTTAGAAGCATCGAATATTTTTTCTCCATTAAAATAAGATAAACCTGAATAAATAAGCCACGCCAAAAAGAAATTGACTGTAACACCACCAATCATAATAATCAGCCTTTGCCAAGCTGGTTTGCTACGGAATTCCCAAGCTTGGGCTGGTTTTTTCAGTTGTTCGGTATCCATACTTTCGTCTACCATTCCAGCGATTTTTACATAACCGCCCATTGGCAACCAGCCGATTCCCCATTTCGTATTTTCGGGGTGTTTACGCCAATCGCTGTTGGGTAATTTATCCAAATCTATAGCGACTTCTTTTTTCTCGCCATTTACTTCGATAATTTCGGTGTCGGGTTGGTTTTTAGAAAGGAACTTGAATTTCCATTTGCCATTTATTTTTTTCATAGCAAATAAAGAGAACCAAGGGTCGAAGAACAAAAAGAATTTTTCTGCTCTGGTTTTGAACCATTTTGCGGGTAAATAATGTCCTAATTCGTGTAGGAATACCAATAATGAAATACTGAGTATAAACTGAAATATCTTGAGAGTGATTTCCATTAAAAATAATTAAAATTAAAAGTTTTGCAAATGTAGCAATTATCAAAACTATGCCAAAACAAAAAGATTCCCGATTTACGAGAATCTTTATAAATTATATCGAATTTCTTTATTTCTTTAAAAATTAAATGACACACCTAAACTGCCATTATTTCCGAATTCGCCATAAACACCAATATTATTATTAAAGAAATATCTTACGCCAAGATGAGCCCCAATACCGAAATCGCTACCCAAAAGACCAAGATTTACACCAGGATAAATATCCCATTGCGAAGGCAGATTCAGTGGTTCTTGCAAATGGAAACCAACTCTACCGAAGAAAAACAAATTGTTGTCTTTGTTGTTATCTTTGTATCCGCTAAAATACACATTGGCACCCGCACCTATGGAAACTATTTTTCCTAATCCGTAATCATACGTTCCCGTAATCCCTGTCCCATAGCCCCAAGCACTAAGTCCTACTTGTGCTTTTTGGTCACCTTTACCAGTCCACGCTTGTGCAGATATTGCACTACCAATAAATAGCATAGCAAATGCTACAAAAAGTTTTTTCATAATTTTACCGTTTAAAGTTTTACAAATCTTAAATAAAGAAAATCAAAAATAAGACCAAACAACGGTTTGTTTAAAGAAAAAATTAAAAAAAACTTTTATTTAATAATATTTCACAAAGATTATAGATGAGTTGTTTAATAATTAAAGGATTGAATTTGGATATTTTTTGGAAAGATAAAAAAGCCAATTTCAGCAAAATAGAAGAAGAGTTTGGAAATACGGAAGCCGATATTTTCCTTTTGCCCGAAATGTTTTCTACGGGATTTTGCATGGATGCCGATGAAATTGCCGATAGAGAAAACGAAACTTTATCTTGGATGAAGCGTTTTGCCAAGCAAAAAAATGCAGCGGTTTGCGGTAGCGTTTCTGTTGAGGAAAACCAATCTTTTTATAACAGAATGTTTTTTGTAAAGCCCGATAGTTCTTATGATTTTTACGATAAACGACATTTGTTTTCCTTTTCTGGAGAAGATAAAATTTACACCGCAGGCACACAACGGAAAATTGTAGAATACCGAGGTTTTAGGATTTTGCTACAAGTTTGTTACGATTTGCGTTTTCCTGTATTTGCGAGAAATACTGGCGATTACGATATTGCTTTATTCATCGCTAATTGGCCGGAGAAAAGGGTGGAGGCTTGGCAACATTTACTGAAAGCCAGAGCGATAGAAAACCAAACCTACGTTTTTGGGCTGAACCGAATAGGAACAGACGG
>JAUNTR010000034.1:0-1331 GCA_030538575.1 Cruoricaptor ignavus
TTAATTCTTCCAGACTAAAAATTTCGTTTGCAGGAATGTCTTTTATAAGAAATTCGCCACCTTTTAATGTATTGTTCATTTTATTAAATTTTATTATTAGACTTTGTAGAAAAAAGAACAAGGAGGAAAGACTACCATTGCGGTCTTTTCTTTTCTCTATTTACAACAACTCAAATATCGAGGCGGCTCCTTGTCCTGTTCCTACGCACATAGAAACCATACCGTATTTGTTGCCTCTTCTTCTCATTTCATCGATTAATTGCACTGTCAATTTTGTTCCTGTACAACCAAGTGGATGTCCGAGTGCGATTGCTCCTCCGTTCACGTTGAGGATTTCAGGATTCAAATCCAATTCATTTTTTATCGCTACAGATTGCGAAGCAAATGCCTCATTCAGTTCAATTAAATCTATATCTTTCAGTTGAAGTCCCGCTTGTTTCAGAGCTTTTGGAATGGCGTAGATTGGTCCCATTCCCATAATTTTGGGCTCCAATCCTGCAGCAGCGTAAGAAACCAATCTTGCTTGTGGCTCAAGTCCTAATTCTTTTACCATTTCCTCGCTCATCACAATCACGAAAGCCGCACCGTCGCTCATTTGCGAAGAATTTCCTGCGGTAACGCTTCCTCCATTTGCAAATACGGGACGTAATTTTGCCAAGCCTTCCAATGATGTATCTTTTCTTGGTCCTTCATCTACCGCAAAATCAAACTTTTTAGTTTGCATTTTTTGGTTTTCGTCCAAGAAATTATATTCCACAGGAACGGGAACAATTTGGTTGGCAAACTTATTCTCTTCCAATGCTTTTAATGCTTTTTGATGAGAATTAAAGGCAAACTCATCCTGCATTTCTCTGGAAATTTTATACCGATTGGCAACCTCCTCTGCCGTGTAGCCCATTCCCCAATAATAATCGGGATTAGATTTTGCGACATCGGTTTCAGGGACTGGTTTGTAACCTCCCATCGGAATATAACTCATAGATTCCGTTCCACCTGCGATAATACAATCTGCCATTCCTGCTTGGATTTTAGCCGAAGCAATGGCAATCGCTTCCGAACCCGATGCACAATATCTGTTTACCGTAACTCCTGGAACTTTATCGGTGTGAAGCCCCATTAGAGAGATTAATCTCGCTACATTTAGCCCTTGTTCCGCCTCGGGCATTGCATTTCCAACGATTAAATCGTCTATTCTATTTTTATCAAGTTGAGGAACATCAGCCATCAGTTTTTCTATGACTGTTGCTGCCATTACATCTGGTCTTGTAAACCTTAGACTGCCCTTGGGAGCTTTGCCCACCGCAGTTCTGTATCCTTTTATTATGTATGCT
>JAUNTR010000034.1:1431-14662 GCA_030538575.1 Cruoricaptor ignavus
GCTTCGTAGGCAGAAGTTGCCACTTTTCCCATTGCGATATTCATAAAAGCATCTCGCAATCTGTTATTTTTTACGTCATCTTTTGCAAACTCTCGGGAAGTCCTCAGTGTCAATTCTTTAGTTCCTCCACCACCTGGAATTACGCCAACTCCCGTTTCTACCAAGCCAATATACGTTTCCGCAGCAGCCACTACTCTATCGGCGTGCATCGTCATTTCGCAACCGCCACCAAGCGTAAGTCCGTGAGGTGCAACAACCACAGGCACAGATGAATAGCGAACTCTCATCATTGATTTTTGGAAGTAAGCAATCGCCATATTCAAATCATCCCAATCTTGGTCAATCGCCATCATCAAAATCATTGCTAAATTCGCTCCAACAGAAAAGTTAGTTCCCTGATTTCCAACAACTAATCCATCATATTCTTTTTCTGCTAAGTCGATAGCACGATTTAATCCATCCAAAACTTCTCCACCAAGAGAATTCATTTTCGAGCGGATTTCAAAATTGATAATTCCATCTCCCAAATCCTGAATTGCCGCCCCCGAATTGCTCCAAAGTGTTTTATTTTTTCTAATATTATCTAAAATAATAAAAGCATCTTGCCCTGGAATATTGGCGTAACTGGTTTCTTTTTGATTGAAGAATGTTTGGTGTCCTTCATCATTTATTTTATAGAATTTATCTATATTTTTTACCCAATCAGAAACTTGGTATCCTGCATTGGTAGCGAGTTCTATACCTTTTTGAACTCCGATGGCATTCCAAATTTCAAATGGCCCATTTTCCCAACCAAAGCCCGCACGCATCGCATCATCTATCTTATAAATCTCATCGGAAATCTCGGGAACTTTGTGCGAAACGTAAGCAAACAACGCTCCCAAAGTCGTTCTGTACAATTCCCCAGCTTTGTCTTTCCCACCAATAAGAACCGAAAATCTATCGATTGGTTTATCTATATTTTTCGTTAATTCCAAAATTGGGAAGTTAGATTTTTCTTGAAGTTCGTATTCCAACGTATCGAGATTTAATCCTAAAATTTCAGATTTTCCATCGGCATTTTTTACCTTTTTGAAGAATCCTTGTCCCGATTTTGAACCGAGCCATTGGTTATCCATCATTTTTTGGATATAATCTGGTAACTCAAAAACTTGATTAAAATCGTTGGTTTCAACTCCACTTCCATGGACACCTTTTGCAACCATTACCAAAGTATCAAGCCCAACCACATCGGCAGTTCTGAAAGTTGCAGATTTTGGACGACCGATAACAGGACCTGTCAGTTTATCAATATCAGTAACATTTAGTCCAAGATTTTTCACTTCGTGAAGAAGATTCATCATACTGAAAACCCCGATTCTATTAGCAATAAATGCTGGTGTATCTTTTGCCAACACCGTTGTTTTCCCAAGAAATTTCGCTCCGTAATCCATATAAAAATCTACGATTTCGGGTGCTGTATCCTTAGTTGGAATAATTTCTAAAAGCGGTAAATATCTCACAGGATTAAAGAAATGCGTGCCTGCAAAATATTTCTTAAAATCTTCGCTTCTGCCTTCTACAAGCATATTAATCGGAATTCCCGATGTGTTGGAAGACACCAAAGTTCCTGGTTTTCTAAACTGCTCGATTTTCTCGTAAACCGATTTTTTGATGTCGAGCCTTTCCACCACAACTTCAATAATCCAATCTGTTTTTTTGATTTTCGATAAATCATCATCAAAATTTCCAACCGAAATTCTCTCTGCAAATTCCTTTTTGTAGAGCAGTGCCGGACTGGCTTTTTTCAGTTTTTCCAAATTTTCTGCGGCAATCCTGTTTCTTACGATTTTATCGTCTTTCGTCAATCCTTTTTTTTGTTCGCTCTCCGTCAGTTCAAACGGGACAATATCGAGCAAAAGCACTTCTACACCGATGTTGGCGAAGTGTGCTGCAATGCCCGAACCCATAATCCCCGAACCGAGAACAGTAACGTGTTTGATGCGTCTTTTCATATTTTTACATTATTATTTTTTATGGTTAATTATATTGGTAATATTTATAATTTCCGCCATTACTTCTTTAAAAATGATAAGTTTTTCAGGCTCTATTCTCTCCACAATATTCTTATTAAAATTAAGTACCATTTCCTTAGACAAATCTCTGGATTCCAACCCTTTATCGGTTAATTTTATAATTACCTCTCTTTTATCTTGCGTGGTTTTTTCTTTGTAGATGTAACCATTATCTTCCAACAGTTTTATAATTCTGGTGAGAGAAGTTGGTTCTATTGCCATTTTGGGTCCTAAATTGGTACTTCGTGTTCCCTTTTTAGGATCTATTTTCAACAATGTAAGTGCTTGTACAGTGGTAGAATCGTGTTCGTGTGCAAGTTCGGAATACATCTTAGAAACCGCCAACCAAGTTTGTTTTAAAATCAAATCTATATTTTCAATTTTTTCTTTAGCGTTTTTTTCCATAATCTTGATAGCTTCAGGTTTGTTCAAATATAGTAAATATTATGCATGCATAGTATTTAATTTTTGTTAAATTTAGTTAAACAACTTATAATCAAACATTTAAATTCTATGAATTGCATAATACAAGAGCTAATAAAATATGCTACAAACCCTTTCTCAATAAGGATTTATTGGAGTTTTTAGACTAAATCTAAAATTTCGATAAAAGATGATACTTTTTGTTGATAATTATCTTTTGAAATTAACCAAAAATCATCTTTAAATGTAAACACAAAAGAAGAAAGGTCTTTTTTATAGTTTTTTTGAAGAAAAGAAATCAGCAATTCTTTCTGTAAATTAGGGGCAACAATTTGTGGCGGAACAAAGTTCGCACTCAACTCGAAAATTTGCGGTGCGGAAAGTTCCGAGTTAGCGAGCAAAATATCTTCTGCAATACCGCTTTGCAATGTTTTATTTTTTATAAGCCAAATTTTATCTGAAAATTCTTTCGCTAAACGCCAATCGTGGGAAGAAAACAAAATGATTTTGTTTTGCTCTTTTGCCAAAGTTCTCAGCAATTTCAGAATTATAATTTTGTTTTCCTCATCCAAATGCGTAGTTGGTTCATCCAAAATAATCATAGGTGAATTTTGTGCTAAAGCCCGACCAATAAAGGCTTTTTGCAAATTACCATCGGATAAATCGGTTAATGCTGTATTTTCATATTGTTGCAGATTTAGGCTTTTTATAATCTCGGAAACTTGCTCTTTATCTTCTTTTTTTAATTTAAAATAATAAGGATAATGTATGTATTTTCCCAACGCAACCAAATCTGAAACCGTGAAATTCGCAGGAACATTATATTTAGAAAAAACAACCGCTACTTGTTCTGCTATCTCTTTGGAAAACAGTCCTTTTATATTTTTTTGATTGATGAAAATCTCGCCACTCAAAATCGGAATTTGATTGAGAATAGATTTGATGAGCGTTGTTTTTCCTACACCATTATTCCCGATAAGCAAACAGACTTCGCCCAATGACAAAGTGGTTTCCGTACTTTTTACAAGAACGGTATGATAGCCGATTTCGGTATGATTTAATTTTAAAAACAATATTATATAAAATTAATTAAAAACCCTATTATTTTACTAATTCTGCAAATAGGCGTTCAAAGGTTTTATCCAAATCTTTGGTCTTTCCAGGATGTGGTTTAGAGGTTTGTATTACGGCACTTCTAACAGCCGTTAGCCAACGAAAACGCTCAGGAATATCCAATAATGCAATCGCTCCCGCAGATTTTTCGCCCAAAGCTATACTTTGGAAATATTGCATATTATTTTGTATATTACTAATATTCAATTCATTATCAAACATCTTGAATTTATCTGTACAAATATGAAATTCCATACGAATGTATTTTTCTTTTTTGGAAAACATAATCAACCCGATATTGAAAAACTCCTCTCTCTCCACATTGGGAACCAAGCGTACCACAGCGTATTCGTACAATTTATCCTCTTGCATTTTTGGCTTCATTTAGAAAGTTATCAGTATGTTGTAATCTCGTTTTCAGGAAGTTGAAATACACATTTCGTATCTCATCAGGAGATTCTTCGGCATCATCCCATTGTAACCATTCTTCGGGAATTTGGTTTACAATTTCTGAGAAAAATTCGTCATTCAAATGCTGTTTAGCAAATGCATCTGCCTCGTCCAACTTTGTTGCTTGAGGTAAAAGCACGTGGTCTTTCACATATTTGAAAGGCGTTTTGGCAGCTTCATCAAAATTTTGCCAGGAATGGTGAAAATAAAACGATGCACCGTTATCTATAACCCAAAGTTCGTTTTTCCACCAAAGCAAATTGGTATTTTTATAAGTGCGGTCGATATTGGTGATAAACGCATCTAACCAAACGATTTTGGATGCTAAAAGCGAATCTACTTTTATACTCGTATCGTAAGCCATTGCTCCCGAAAGATAATGTAAACCGAGATTGAGTCCTTCAGAAAACTTCAATAAATCCTGTATTTCTTCATCGGCTTCGGTTCTGCCAAAATCCACATCCAAATCGGCAAATACCAATTCAGGAATATTGAGTTGAAGTTTTTTAGCAATTAATCCGCCTAAAAATTCAGAAATCAACATTTTTACGCCGTGTCCTGCTCCACGAAATTTCAGGACATATCTAAAATCGTCATCCGCCTCTGCCAATGCAGGCAAACTGCCACCTTCACGAAGTGGCAAAATATAACGCATAACAGTTACAGTTCTCAAGTTTTCGGTTTTCAACATCGCTCAAAATTACAAAAAAAATACAATTGATAGATTATTTTTTATAATGCCTTAAAATCCCAAAATCTGTGGCTGTCCAAAGTGCCGCTTTTTGTCCAGCAGTTTTCAGTCCGTTATTGGTCCAAGTGTTGCAAGTGTGCAAAAAACTATACGAGCCTTTGGCTTCATAAAAAGCATCGTCTTCGCCATAAACAGCATTGGTTTTTATCAGAATATAATTTCCTTGCTTATCTCTTTTTAAACTTTTATCTATAAAATTAATAAGATTTTCGTATTGCCTATCGGACATTGTAAAACTCTTTACCGAATCTCCTTCCCTCATCGTTTCATAATAAGTAGCGTGTATTGCAGCATCGCCAATCCAAAAAGCAGCTTCTACAGCGGTAGAAAGTTTCAGGTCTGCCCAAGTTGGCGTATCCAAATAAAAACCTTTGTCTCCCCAACCGATTGCCAAATATTTATAATTGATGTTTTGAGATTTGGTATTTTGATAGGGAAAACGCTCGCTCCAATCTACATATTCCGATTTTACGGGAACAACAATATCGGTATGTACGCCATTGGTCATTATAAATCCCCGAACTCGTTTTGGCTCAGGTGTGGCTTCTGCCTGAACAGGAATTAAAGGTAAAGCAAAAACCGATACCAAATATAAAACAACCAAAAACACGAATACCAAAAGGCTTTTGGCTATAATTAAAAGAGTTTTTTTCATATTAAATAAAATTAATATTGAAAGTGCAAAAAACACTTTGCAATTGAAAATAATAATTCTAATTTTAGAAGCGAAATAAATACCAAAATATGCAAAAGAAAAACAAATCACAAAAAAGAGTAAAAATTCGCATAAAAACAGCTCCGAAAAGAATCCAAAAAAGACATTGATTTTCCAAGAAACTCACCCTTTCTGGAGAATCTTTTTTTTATCCGTTCTTAATTTATTTTAATTAAGATAAAGGACTTGGCTTTTTATTTCCGACATTCAACATTTCGGAACGGAGGATTATCCCACAAAACCGATGTTTCTTTTCAGTCCTGCGAATTTGGTTCTTTTCACGGGAGATTTCCGAAAAATTTCTGAGAATAAATCCTGCGTCAATTCCTTCCAATCGCTTTTTTTATAATTTAATAAAAAAGAATTTGGTTGAAATTTCTGTTGTTCATTCACCAAAGAAAAACGATTCCAAGGGCAAACATCTTGGCAAATATCACAACCAAAAATCCAATCCTCCATATTATTTCGGAAACTTTCGGGGATTTCATTTTTCAATTCTATCGTTGCATAGGAAATGCATTTACTACCATCTACCACTCTATCTTCAACAATCGCATTGGTGGGACAAGCGTCTATACAACGTGTACAACTGCCACAATGGTCGGTAGTTGGGGAATCTGCCAGCAAATCTAAATCGCAAATAATCTCTGCTAAAAAAAAGAAAGAACCTCTTTGTTTGGTAATCAAATTGGCATTTTTACCAACCCAACCAATTCCCGATTTTTTAGCCCAAGCCCTTTCCAAAACCGGTGCGGAATCTACAAAAATACGAAAGGAAAACTCGCCGATTTCCTGTTGCAATTCCGTAACCATTTCTCGTAGGATTTCTTTTATCACTTCGTGATAGTCTTCTCCATAAGCGTATTTGGATATTTTGAAATTATCCAACATCTCCTGTTTTTGCTTCGGAAAATAATTGTAAGAGAGTGAAATAACAGATTTGCTACCTTCCACCAAAAGTCTTGGGTCTAATCTTTTATCATAATAATTTTCCATATAATGCATTTCGCCATGAAAATTATTCTTCAAAAAACGGTCTAAAAAACGAGCATCATCCTCCAAAAACTCGGCTTTGGAAATCCCACAACTTTGAAATCCAAACTTTTCGGCTTTGGATTTTATAAGGTCGGAATATTTTTGTGCATTCTGTAACATAAATTGAGGTGCAAAACTAATAATTTTTATACTTTTGTAAGAAAGAATTTTATTAATTATTAAAAAATAAAAATATGAGTTTAGAAGACGTGCTAAAAGTAGGAAACTATGAATTGATAGACGTTCGTGAGCCTTTGGAATTGGAAATGGACGGACAAATAGATGGTGCTAAAAATATCCCTTTGGGTGAAGTGGAAAGCCGACAAGAAGAAATCCTAAGTTTGGAAAAACCTGTTGTTTTGTTCTGCCGTAGCGGAAACCGTAGCGGAAAAGCATTGGAATATCTGAACGCCCAAGGTTTGAAAAACGGCTACAATGGTGGCGGTTGGGCTGAACTAAAACAAACATTGGAAACCTTGTAAAAATCATAAAAACCTCTCGAAAATGAGAGGTTTTTCTTATTTAAAAATATCTTCTAATTTTATTTTCAAATCAGAAAAAAGTAATGGAGTAATATCATCTGAATCGAAAAAATAACCTTTGAAGACAAATATTCCGTTTTCAAGAAAAAAAATCTGTATATTTTTTTCTGCCGAATTGACTACCCAATATTCTTTTACGCCATTCTCTTCATACAACTTAAATTTTGTTCGCAACTCTTTTTTGGAGTTTCCGGGAGATGCAATTTCAATAATAAAATCTGGTGCTCCTTGGCAACCTCTTTCATCCAATTTATCCAGATTACAAATCACACACAAATCAGGCTGTACAACGGTTGTAATCTCCTTATCACTTTTATCTTTTGCCGCTAAACGAACATCGAAAGGAGCTGAATAAAATTCACAAGTTTTATCATAAAAAAAAGTTGATAAATATCTATTGAAATTTGTGCTTATCTTTTGATGCGTTCTGGACGGAGCTGGACTCATTCTAAAAACCTTACCTTTTATCAACTCCAATCTCTCCTCGAATTTCCAAAGTAGATAATCGGCATAAGTATAGATTTTATCCAAATCTAAATCTTCAAATTTTGATACTATCATAAACTTTTAATTTTTATAATTTACATAAACGAACTAAACTCCGCTTCTTCAAACTCTTTCAATAATTTAGTGAAGACTTGTTCTACGGTTTGTATTTCTTTTATCAAAGCAGATGCTTGTCCTATTTCCAATTCGCCTTCATCTAAGTTTCCTTCAAACATTCCTAATTTTGCTCTTGCTCTGCCGAGCGTTTCTTTTAGTTTATCTACATTTTTTCCTGATTGATAAACGTCTTCCAAATCTTGGAAAAATTTATTTTTAACCAATCTTACAGGAGCTAACTCTTTCAATGTCAAATGAGTATCTCCTTCGTTCAGTTCTGTTATTTTTTTCTTCCAATCCTCGTGTGCACTGGCTTCGGTTGTTGCTGCGAACAATGAACCTATTTGTACACCGTCTGCTCCCAAAATCATAGCTGCTTTCATTTGCGAACCGAGTGCGATTCCTCCTGCGGCAATTAACGGTTTGGTAATGTGTTTTTTAACATTCGGAATAAGCACCAAAGTTGTGGTTTCATCTCTACCATTATGCCCTCCTGCTTCAAAACCTTCTGCTACGATAGCATCTACACCTGCGTCTTCGCATTTTATGGCGAATTTGGTAGAAGAAACAACGTGCCCAACTTTCAGTCCTTCTTTTTGTAAAGTTTCGGTGTAAGTTTTCGGATTGCCTGCAGAAGTAAAAACAATCTTCACACCTTCCTCCAAAATAATATTGATGATTTCCTCCAAATTCGGATAAAGCATCGGGATATTTACGCCAAAAGGTTTATCGGTTGCTGCTTTGCATTTTTGTATATTTTCTCGTAAAATATCGGGATACATACTACCTGCACCTATAAGTCCCAAACCTCCACAGTTGGAAACAGCAGATGCCAAACGCCAACCCGAATGCCAAATCATCCCACCTTGTACAATAGGATATTTGATGTTGAACAATTCATTAATTCTATTTTTACTTTGCATTTCTTTTATTTTTTTTGCGGTTCCGAAGTCTATAAAATTATCCATTCCCAAAAATAACAAAATCCTCCGAAAATAACGAAGGATTTTTTGATATTAAATATTTAAAAGTAATCAATAATAATTTAACTAACTGATTACTAAATAATTAAGATTTATTTCTTCCAAGAAGTTTTGAAGGTACAATTATCATATCGGCTATTGATGGAGATAAAAGTATCGGGAAGTTTTTCCTTAACCCATTTTTCTACAATTTGAGATTTTTTACGCTCCAATGCCATATTTTTTATCCTTTCATAATCGGTAACAATATCTAATTGATGAGCTGGGATTTCCTCGTTTACTTTCACTATCGTTACAACTTTTCTTTGGTTATCTTCGCTTTGGAAAACGTCTGTAATATCATTCGGTTTCAAACCTGCGATTTGGTAAGCAAGCGTTGGTGGCAAATCCATTTTTTCTATTTTATCGCTACCATCTTGCCCTGTTAATGTACCTCCGTTAAACTTGGTTGTTTTGTCGTCGGAATATTTGTAAGCCGCTTCTCTAAAAGTAAGTTCGCCTTTTTCTATCTGATTTTTTATGTTATCCAATTCTTTTTTTGCCGCATCTATTTCTTCGCTATTGGGTTCTGCTTTCAGCAAAATATGTCTGGCATCGTAGAGTTTTCCTTTTTTCTTCACCAATTGAATTAAGTGATAACCGAACTCGGTTTCCACAGGATCAGAAAGTTCGCCTTCTTGCAAATTGAGTGCTGCAGCCTCGAAAGGTTTCACCATTCTTCCTCTTGCGACATTCGTATATAAACCACCAGCAGAAGCAGAACCTGGATCTTCGGAATAAATTCTCGCCATTTGCTCGAAACTTTCGCCATTTTGTATATCTTGTTTTATTTTCAGAAGTTTGGCTTTTATTTCATCTTTATGAGCTTCCGTAAGTTTCGGATACATAATGATTTGCGATAGCGAAACCTCATCTTTCACCATTGGTAATTGATGTTGATAAGTATTGTAGAAATCGGTAACTTCGTTAGGCGTAATGTCCACTTTATCTGTAATACGGGCATATTTTTGTTGTCCATAATAGTTATCGGCATCTATTTTTTCTATGGCATTTTTCATTTCGTAAGCTGTACGAAATTTATAAGTACTCAACATTGTTCTTTCATCGGGAAATTGGGAAAGAATTTGGTTATACTTATTTTCTGCCATTTCTTTTATTGCAGCAGAGCGATTTTCGATAAGTGTATCTCTTTTAGCCTCGTAAATCAAGAGTTTGTTACTGATGATACTTTCCAAAAACTCGCAACGCTCACCAACCTGCATTCCTTGTTGTTTGGCGTAATTTTGTTGCTCTTCTATATCGGATTCCAAAATAATTTCATCGCCGATAACTGCCGTAATTCCATCTACCAAAGCACCTTTTTGCAATTGAGCGTTTACATTTGTAAGTCCTAATACAAATACTGCGATGATGAGTGAAAGTAACTTAAATCTCTTTATCATTTTTATATAATATTCTAATTTGCAAAATTATAATTCTAATTGAATTATCCTGCATTTATTTTTATAATTATTTCTTAAAATTTTTCTCCAAGTCTTTTCTAAACTCGGGTTCGACTACAATTTTGGTTTTTGCTCTTTGTTTGGCAATAATTTCCCGAAGTTTTTCTTCCGTTACGGCATCGTACAATAAATCCTTTGCTTCTTCCTGCGTCATTTGGGTTTTCGGAATGATGGAATCTACCGCAATAACCAACGTTCTATCGCCTATTTTCACGGTATTTACACTTGGTTTAAAAGGCAGTTTGTAATCCACAAAAACCTCTGCATCATTTGGTATTTTACCTTGCTCGAAATGAACTAAAATTTGGTTTTTATCATTCAACTTTCCAGAATATTGCTTTTTAAGATTTTCCCAATTTTTAATGTCTTTTATTTGTTTTTGTACATTTTTCAATTCTTTTTCATCGGAAACAATCGCTATTCTACTATCTGCTCTTTCGTCCCAAATATATTTGGCTTTATTTTTACTGTAATATTCCGTAACCAAATTAGGTTGAGCATCTACTTCTTTCTTTAAATATTCGGAGAAAATATATTCAGAAAAAATCAATCGCTTTTGGGTTTCCAATTCTTTTTTCACTTCTGGTAAAAGCTCAAAATCAGCAGAATAAGAATTAATAATAAAATCATCTCTCCTCATTTCCATTAGAATTGCCCAATCTTCATTCGATATATTTTCCAAATTTTGGAACAAGTCTTCCACCTGTTTTTTCAACTCTGCAAACGTCATTTTATGTTTACCGAATTGATAAAGAACAACATCATTATTTTTAAAATTCTTAAAATTAGTATAAGAAGATTTAATCGTAGAAAAATCCTTAAACTCTTTATATTTATCAGACTTTACAAGACTATCAATCAAGTTATTCCGCAAATCATCAGCGTAATTGGAATTCATCATTTCCCGACGGAAAAGCGGTTGAGATTGCTCTGTAACTTCATACGGAAGCAAATCGTAAATATGAAAGAAAAAATAATTCTCACCGAAAAGTATTGGACCTGCTGTATCGCCTATCTTTTTAGTTTTCAATAGATTATAAACTTCATCAGGAAGTGTTGGCGAACCCATCACTACTCCACCATTTTTCTTTTCATTATCGCTAGTTCCAAATTCTGCGGTAATTTCATTGAATTTTTTCCCTGAATTAATAACCGCCAAAATTTCATTTTTTTTCTTTTCTGCATCGGCATTATTGGGATAAGAAAGTGTACCAAAAATCATATATCCCAAACTTGGTCTGGTATTTACAACCTTTGCAAAAGTAGCGTATTTAGAACTATTGTAGAGTTTTGTATAACCGCCTGCCGATAATTTTTTCAATTCATCGTAGATGGTTTTTTCCAAAACTCCGGGTTTTATGTACATTGGTTTTATGTCTTCTTTCACGTAAGTTTTTATGGCATCTTCCATTGATAACTTACCCGAAACCACATCGTTATACACTTTTTGATAATCTGTATTATCGCCTTCTTTTTTTTCTATGGTGAAGATAAGGATATTTCTTTCGATTTTATTATCGTTTACATATTGGTTTACAGCATCCTTTACCATCGTCTGAGGAAAATAATATTTATCTCTCAATTCTTCAGCTTTTTGGTACATTCTGTTTTGGAAACTCACCAAAGTATCTACTTTTTTTTCGGCAGCCAACTGTTGCAACAAAATAAAATCTTGGGTACTTTCTATCGTTTTATCCACGCCTACATTTTGCAATCCGTAGAGATTGTCTTCTTTAAAATCTTTTAAAGACACGCTATCTTTTCCTACAATCATATATTGCGAAAACGCCAACTGTACGGCTAAAACCGAAAGTGCGAGAACAATTTTCTTCATCTAAATTAATTTTAAATTTTTGAGTTTCAGATTAAATCACAAAGTAATTTCTTAATCTTCTAATACCTTAATTTTATTAAATCACAAAGTAATTCCTTAATCTCCTAATATCTTAATCCCTTAATTTTATTAAAAATACAAATCTACCTCGAAAGTTGTAAGTTGTTTAAACTGAGCAACTCGGTCTTTCAATTCCTCTTGGGAAACGGTTTGTATTCTTTCTGTTCCGAATTTTTCTACGGTAAAAGATGCCAAAGCCGAACCTACAATAATCGCTGCTTTCATATTTTCGAAACTGAAATCGCCTGTCTTTGCAATGTGTGCCGCAAAGCCTCCTGCAAAAGTATCTCCCGCACCTGTCGGGTCAAAAACCTCTTCTAATGGCAATGCAGGAATGGCGAATATTTTCCCTTCGTGGAAGAGCAATGCACCGTGTTCTCCTTTTTTTATGATGACATATTCCGGTCCCATTTCGTGGATTTTTTGTGCTGCTTTTACCAAAGAATATTCCCCCGAAAGTTGCCTTGCCTCTTCATCATTTATCGTAATGACATCGGTTTTGGTAATCATTTCTTTTAAAGTATCCAAAGCGGTGTCCATCCAAAAATTCATCGTATCTAAAATAACCAATTTCGGACGTTTTTCCATTTTTTCAAGAACCGAAAGTTGTACCGCAGGATGTAGATTTCCTAATAATAAAACCTCCGCATCTTTGGCGTGATTTGGAACTTTTGGATCGAAATTTTCCAAAACGTTTACTTCTGTTGCCAATGTATCTCGGGAGTTCAAATCGTTGTGGTATCTGCCACTCCAAAAAAATGTTTTACCATCTTTTATAATTTCTACGGCTTCTGTATTTATTTTTTTAGATTCTAATAAATCCAAATATTCTTGTGGAAAATCGCCCCCAACTACCGAAACAAGACTAACTTCGGTATTGAGAACGGAAGCCGCCATTCCTATAAAAGTGGCTGCTCCGCCAAGTATTTTATCTGTTTTACCAAAAGGAGTTTCTATCGCATCAAAGGCTACTGAGCCTACTACTAAAAGTTTCATTTATTATTTTATTTTTAAAGTTTTTAAGTTCAAGGTTCTATGTTTAAAGTTTCAGGTTCAAAGTTCAAAGTTTCAGGTTCAAGGTTTCTCTTCGACTTCGCTCAGAATGACAACACGAAATTCAAAATTCAAAAAGACTCTTCGCTTCACTCAGAGTGACAACCCCGCTT
>JAUNTR010000399.1 GCA_030538575.1 Cruoricaptor ignavus
TAAAAGACCTAAACCCGCTAGTACAGTTTGGCGACCCTATAACCCCCGAAACCGTAGAAGCAGGGTTTAATTTTGTGGATAACGGAATAGAGGAAAAGAATATCTATTATTACCACCCCGACCACTTAGGGTCTAGTAGCCATATTACAGATATTAACGGAGACCTAAGCCAGCATACCGAGTTTATAGCCTTTGGGGAAATATTGTTTGATGAGCACAGCACGAGTATAACAATGCCGTATTTGTTTAATAGCAAGGAATTGGATAGTGATACAGGTTTGTATTACTATGGTGCGAGGTATTATGACCCGAAAGTAAGCATATTTATAAATGTTGACCCATTAGCAGACCACCCGAACCAAGTTGATAAGTCCCCATATTCAGCATTTTGGAACAACCCAATTTTATATGACGACCCGGACGGACAGTGTCCTTTCTGCCCTTGGTTGGATGCTGTGGTAGATGTTGGCTTTGTGTTGTATGATGTGGGTGTATTGGTACACGAAAAAGTAACCACAGGAAAAACAAGCGGTGCAAATTGGGTAGCTCTTGGTGCTGACGGTGCTTCTATCTTTGTGCCAATGTCAGTTGGTGCAGGTGCGGCAGTTAGGGCAGGCGTGAAAGCGGTTAATAAAGCTGATAATGCTGTGGATGCAGTAAAAACAACTTCAAAAGTTGTTGAGAACGCCAAGCAAGGAAAGCAATTTGAAGGTGTTGTTACAGAAAACCTTAAACAGACAGGTCATAAAAATGTAGCCGAACAAGTTACTGTTAAACCTAATGGTGGCGGTAAAAATGTTCGCTTAGACAATGTCAGTACAAAGGACGGTCAAATAAAACTTACTAATGCAAAATCTTCAGCTACTGCACCTCATACAAAAAATCAAAAAACAGGTTATCCAGCAATAGAGAAAAGCGGAGGAACGGTAGTAGGTAATAAAGGTAGAGATTTTGGTTATCCGGCAGGAACTAAAATACCACCAACAAAAGTAGATATTGTTAGACCCAAAGATATTAAGAAATGACAAAAAGAGATTTTTTAAGGAATGAAGTATTAAACCTTCTTGGGGAAAAATTGAAAAATTTTGATTTTAAATTACTAAAATCAGATACTTCTTATATTAATAAAACTGAGTTTGGATGGAATAAATTTACAATAACATTCTTGTTAAGAGATATAGGATGGATTGTGAGATGTGGAGCTTTAATTCGGTTTGACATCGTAGAGAATTTGTTTCATCAAATTTCAGATTTTGATAAAAAGTATCAAAAAGGAACCCCAACAATAGGAACTTCAATTGAGGATTTAGGCAATTCCTCAACAACTCCAACAAGATTTGAATTGACAAATGAAATTCAAATTAATGGCGTTGTAAGTGGTTTAGCTGAATTGTTTGAAAATGTTGCTGTGCCTTTTTTTGAAAGGTATAATAAGCTGTCTGTCATAGACGAGAAATTAAATTCCAATACAAAAGACACATCATTAACAGGCGATATTTTTAAAGGAACAAAAGCTTTGATAACTGCAAAATTGACCAAAAGAAATAATTTTGATGAACTTGCCACAATTTATCATTCGTACTATGAAAATTTTGCAGATGGTTTTTATCTACCTGAGTATTTAAGGTTAAAAGAATTATTGAAATCTTATGCCTAATTTGATATTATTGATATTGTTCACTTTTTACCAAACTGTGGATTATAAGATAGATTTGGGTAAGTATTACGCCCCCCCCGCTTGCGCGAGCGTCTCGCTCGTGCCAATAATATGCCAACTATACGGCAGAAATGTAGGCAATATGCTCCATCTAGACGCGGTAAAATTTCCCCCTAAGGGGAAAAAATATTGGAGGCTTATGGAAAAAATATTGGAGGCTTACGTAGAAAAGATTA
>JAUNTR010000400.1 GCA_030538575.1 Cruoricaptor ignavus
CTCGGGACATTACTAACCATTAAAACTAATCATTATGAAAACTCAATTTTTCCCACAAAAAAATCGTGGAGATTGAATAAACTAATTTCTGCTAAGTTACGAAACATTAATCAATATTTTGATTTGTTATTGTATTTTTAATACTGACCTTTATCAATAAAATAAGTGGCAACTTGCTCCGTAAGTGCAACTACATTCGGGTGATTGGTATATTTGGTAAACCTCCTCAATCCAGAAAGCATCATTCTCTGTTCATCTCCTTCGGCAAAAGAAACAATACCTTCTTTGGCAGATGTTGTAATTTTTTCTACCGCTTTATAAAGGTTCAACCTTGCCATTGCTGTTTCCACACTGTTTTCAGAAAAATGTTTTTCCGCTCTCAGAACGGCAGATTCTGCCATATAAATTTGATTAAGAATTTCGGAAGCATTCAGTAGTAAATGCTGTTGTTTCTCAATATCCATCATATATTTTTGCAAAGCCGCCCCAGAAACCATTAGAAAGACTTTTTTCAAATTGTGCAAAATGGCTTTTTCTTCACTCATAAATTCAGAATAATCAGGGATTTCAAAAGATGGAATTCCCATTAATTCTTTACCGATTGCCATTGCAGGTTTCAGCAAATCCAATTCGCCTTTCATTGCTTTTTTAATGAGCATTCCTACGGAAAGAAGTCGGTTGATTTCATTTGTTCCTTCATAGATTCTACCAATTCTGGCATCTCGCCAAGCGGCTTCCATTGGTGCATCTTCGGAGAAGCCCATTCCACCAAAAACTTGTATGCCTTCGTCTGCTGCATTTTGTGTAATATCGGAAACGAAAACCTTTAAAATAGAACATTCTACGGCAAACTCTTCCACGCCTTTTAGTTCGGCTTGTTGGTGGTTCATTCCGCCTTCTATCAATTCCGCAATTTTATCTTCGATATTTTTCGCTGCTCTGTACGAACCTGCTTCAGAAACAAAAATCCCTGTTGCCATTTCTGCAATTTTCTTGCGGATTGCCCCAAAAGTAGAAATCGCTACACCGAACTGTTTTCTCTCGTTAGCATATTGAATGGAGTGATTAAGGATTCTTCTTTGCCCATCTAATGATGCCGCAGCAAGTTTTATTCTACCAACATTCAGAGCGTTCAAAGCGATTTTGAAACCGTTGTTTCTTTCACCCAAAAGATTTTCCACAGGGATTTTCATATCATTGAAA
Source organism: Cruoricaptor ignavus (assembly GCA_030538575.1). GTDB lineage: Bacteria > Bacteroidota > Bacteroidia > Flavobacteriales > Weeksellaceae > JAUNTR01. Next base: position 1,204 of record JAUNTR010000400.1, read on the forward strand.
AACACTTGCCTTGTGGAAGACGAGCGGATGCCCAATTTGTGTTCTTCTTCTCCAAAAGTAATACTTTCTGGATTTTCTAATTCGGAACGATTGATGACAAATCCTGTGATGTTTTTATCATCTTCAATCTTTGCAAAAAGCGTGAATGTATCGGCAAATCCTGCATTGGAAATCCACATTTTTTGTCCATTTATGATGTAGTGTTTTCCATCTTCGGAAAGTCGAGCTTTTGTTTTTCCGCTGTTAGCATCAGAACCTGCATCGGGTTCAGTTAGACAATACGCTCCGAATTTAACACCAGCTGCTAAATCGGGAAGGTATTTTTGTTTCTGCTCCTCAGTTCCGTAAAGTAAAATCGGCAATGTCCCAATCCCTGTATGAGCACCGTAAGCTGTTGCTAATGAACCATTTGCCCCAGAAGCAATATCACAAGCCAACATCGTGGTTACAAAACCCATACCGAGACCGCCATATTCTTCGGGAACGGCAATACCAAGAACTCCCATTTCCCCTAACTGACGCATTTTTTCTTCGGTAAGAGCATAATCTTTCTTCTCGAAACGTTCCCTGTGAGGAATAACGTCTTTATCTATAAATTCTCTAATGGAATCACGGAGCATTTTTTGCTCTTCGGTTAATTCTTCCAGACTAAAAATTTCGTTTGCAGGAATGTCTTTTATAAGAAATTC
>JAUNTR010000401.1 GCA_030538575.1 Cruoricaptor ignavus
TTTTATAATAATCAACCTGAGTTTTGTATTGGGAAGTTTCCTCCGAAAGTACGAGATTGATTTCGGGGCAAGCATCTATTAATTCTTGATTTAAAGGCATTGCCATTTGCGTAACAGCCACAAGCACATCTACTTTTCCTAATGCTTTTATGGCGGTTTTGGCGGATTCTATCAAGTCCAATTGTTTTACGCCTGCGGAAGGTTTCGTGGTGCTTATTTTATCAGTAATGCCGATTATCCCGATAGTTTTGCCATTTTTTTTATGAATAATGTAAGGGAAAGTTTTAGGAATTGAGTTCCCATTTTGTTGTACAATATTGCTGGTAAACCATTTGAATTGAGATTTCTCCACAAGGTTTATCGCATTTCCCAAACCGTAATCGAACTCGTGTTGTCCGAAATTGGCGTAGTCCACAGGAAAAGCATTAAAAGATTCTACCATTACACTTCCACGAAATAATTTACCTCCCAAAGTGCCTCCTCCCAAATCTCCACCAAAAATAACAATAGCATCAGGAGATTGTTTTTTTACCTCATCAATCACGGTTTTCATTCGGCTAACTCCACCGATGTTTCCCACTTCTGTTTTTACGGGATTAAGTTCGTGAGCATCGTTAAAGTAAAGAATTCTAATATCAGCATTTTGTTTTTGAGCATTCAGCATTCCTAAACTCAAAATAAAAAAACATAATAATAGTATGGTTTGTTTGGTGTTCATTTTTGTTTAAATATCTAATGATTTTAATTCGTTTTCTATTTCTTCAATGCTTGGAATATTGGTTTTGAATTCTTTTAAAATATGTTTATTAAGTTCATAAGAGGAAATCCCGAGCGGTCTACTGATATCCGCTAAAGAATATTCAACAACAACAGTATCTTTGTCTTTACAAATAACTAATCCAATGGTTGCATTATCGCTTTTATCTCTCAACTGATGATCTATAGCAGAAACATAAAAATTGAGTTTCCCTACAAATTCAGGCTCAAAACTTCCCGCTTTAAGTTCGATAACCAAATATCTTTTGAGTTTAATGTGATAAAAAAGCAAGTCTATAAAATAGGATTTTTCGCTTACTATAATTTCTTTTTGTTTTCCTACGAATGCAAAACCATTTCCCAATTCAATCAAAAATTTCTGAATATTATTAATCAAAGCATCTTCCAAATCTTTTTCTTTGAAGGCTTCAGAAATATTTAAAAAATCGAAATTGTAAGGGTCTTTTAGGGTTTGTTGCAACAAATCGCTGTCATAATCGGGCAATATTTTATGAAAATTGGTAATGGCTTTTCCTTGACTTTCATAAAAATTAGCAGATAACATATTAAGCAAAACAGCTCTACTCCAACCGTTTTCTATGGTTTTATTGATGTAGAAAAAAGCTTCTTTTAAGTTTTTTGACTTTGTGAAAATCTGAATATGATGTCCCCAAGGAATTAAAAATATTTTTTTCAACTCAAATTCGCCAACAAGTTGTTGGCGATTTGTATGTAGCTGATTATAAAATAAATAAAAGGTTTTTATATACTTTAAATTAGCTACAGAAAAACCTTTTATCTCGGGAAATTCCTTCTTCAAATCTTTGCTTAATTGTAAAAAAAATCCCGAACCATAGTTGTTTTCAAAATCCCGTTCAGCGATTTCTTTTCCCAGTTCCCAGTACATTTCGATAAGAGCGGAATTTACTTTTACCACTGCTTTTATTTGGCTTCGCCGAATTTTGGACTTCAATTCAATAATCCAACTCCTATATTGCAAATTATTTTCACTTACCATAATCCTATTTTTCAGAAATTAATAACGATTTCGTTGCTAAATCTTTATTGTAAAACGAACCTTTATTTTCAGTCATTTGCAAAGAATGTTTGATGATGAGATACGAAACATTCA
>JAUNTR010000402.1 GCA_030538575.1 Cruoricaptor ignavus
TAATGTTTATAACTTTTTATTTTAAGACGTAATCTGTTGATTTAAAAATTATTATATAAAATCTCGCAATCTTCTTGCAGTAGGGTTTTCTGATAATTACAGTCCGTTTGGGACTTTTATTTTTTTAGTTTGATTAAAATTTTACATTATTACTTTTAATGATTATAAATTTGGAACTCAGAATCTTTTTAACCTCAAAAAACATCTTTAATAATGAGAGCATTGCAAGATTTTCGAGAGAAATATTAATCACTTTAAAAAAAAGGATTATTTTTTTTAGTTTTGTTTTTGCTAAATTCGTATTTTTGTGGTTGCTATAAGGCATTTTTATGATTTTTAAAACTAAAAAAAAGAAAGTATATAAATTTATTGTGGAAGGAGAAGGTCGCCCAATTGTCTTGTTACAGGGACTTATGGGAGGATTGAGCAATTTTACTCAGTTGATAAAATTCTTTTCGCAGAGAGGCTATCGGGTTTATTTTCCCGAATTGCCAATTTATGAACTTTCTGTTCTGAATACCAATCTTACGAGTATTGCAAAATATGTTGCCTCTTTTATAGAAGAAGAAGTGAGCGAACCTGCTACTGTTGTAGGAAATTCTATGGGTGGACATATCGGACTAATCCTAACTTTATCTCGTCCCGAGTTGGTGAAAAACCTTGTACTTACAGGAAGTTCTGGTTTGTACGAGCGTTCTTTCGGGGATAGTTTCCCAAGAAAAAATGACAGGGAATATATTCGCAAAAAGGCTCAAGAAGTTTTTTATAACCCCGATGTGGCAACTGAGGAATTGGTGGACGAAGTATTCTCCATAGTGAACGACAGAGGCAAAGGTATAAAAACCGTGATGCTCGCCCGAAGTGCCATAAAACATAATATGGAAAAAGAGTTGCACAAAATTGTAGCACCAACTTGCATTATTTGGGGAAAACAAGATAATGTAACTCCACCAGAAGTTGCTGTGGAAATGGATAGACTAATTCCTAATTCCAGTTTGTTTTGGATGGATAAATGTGGACACGCCGCAATGATGGAAAAACCTGATGAGTTCAACGAAATTCTCTACAACTGGCTGAAAACGTTATAGATACTTAACCTTTCCTTAATTCAAAATAAATAATTTTTGATTGCCCTATTGTGTTTTAATTCATAAAGAAAATTGAAATGATTATAAAAAGTGCTGTTTTTGTAAAAAGTTCCCAAAAGTGGCAAGAGTGCCCCGAACCCAATTTGGCGGAATACGCTTTTATAGGACGCTCCAACGTCGGGAAATCCTCGCTCATCAATGCTATGATGAACCATAAGGATTTGGCAAAAACCTCGCAAACGCCAGGGAAAACACAGTTGATTAATCATTTCTTAATCAATGAAAATTGGTATCTTACCGATTTGCCAGGTTATGGTTATGCTAAGGTTTCCAAGTCTATTAGAAAGGATTTCGAGAAACTCATTACCAATTACATCCTCAATCGCAAAAATTTAGTCAATCTTTTTGTGCTGATAGATATAAGGCACACGCCACAAAAAATAGATATGGAGTTTATAGAATGGTGTGGCGAAAACGGCATCCCTTTCTCCATCGTATTCACAAAAGCGGATAAGCTGAAACCAAATGCTGCGATAAAAAATGTAGAAAACTACAAAACCGAACTGCTGAAAACTTGGGAAGGTTTACCGGAAATCTTTGTAACTTCTGCCGAAAAGAAAGAAGGGACAGACGAAATTTTGAATTTTATAGATAAAACCAATTCATTTTTAGAGAATAATAAAATCAGGTTTGATGACTAACGAAGTGGTATGGAATGTAAAATCCTTCGGAGAATTGACAACCGAAGAATTGTATAATATTATAAAAGTAAGGA
>JAUNTR010000403.1 GCA_030538575.1 Cruoricaptor ignavus
CTGCCAAAATTTCATAAAAATAGCTTTGGCAATAATTTTGAGAAGTATAGGCTATAAAATAAACAATTATGTCTGAAAATAAAGATATACAGGAAGATAACGTAAATCTAAACGAAGAAGCAACCCAAAATAACGCAACCGAAAATACGGAAAATGTGACAGAACAACCTTCCGCAGAAGAACTTTTGGCAGAAGAAAAGGACAGATATATCCGCCTTTTTGCAGAGTTTGAAAATTATAAAAAAAGAACAACTAAGGAAAAAATGGAGTTCTTCCAATACGCAAGCCAAGATATGATGGTGTCTATGCTTGCTGTGTTAGATGATTTCGAGAGAGCTTTAAAGGAAATTGCAAAAACAGGTAACGAAGCCGATTTACAAGGCGTAGAACTCATTTACCAAAAATTTAAAGGTAAGTTGGTAGAAAAAGGATTGAAGGTCATCGAGGTAAATTCAGGAGATAATTTCGATGTAGATTTCCACGAAGCCATTACCCAAATTCCTGCACCAAGCGAAGAATTGAAAGGTAAAATTGTGGATGTTATAGAAACAGGATATCAATTACACGATAAAGTGATTCGTTTCGCAAAAGTGGTTATCGGGAACTAATTTTTTTTAATTAAAATAAAAAAAGAAGAAATCTTTATATTAAGGTTTTATTCGTTTTTTTATCATTTTATATTTATGGCAAAACGTGATTATTACGAGGTTCTCGGGATTTCCAAAGGAGCTTCGGCAGACGAAATAAAAAAAGCGTACAGAAAAATGGCGATAAAATATCACCCCGATAAAAATCCGGGTGATAAAGAAGCCGAAGAAAATTTTAAAGAAGCTGCTGAGGCCTACGAAGTGCTGAGCGATGAAAACAAACGTGCCAGATATGACCAATTTGGGCACGCAGGAATGGGCGGAGCTGGCGGTTTCGGTGGCGGAGCTGGTGGCTTTGGCGGAGGAATGTCTATGGAAGATATTTTCTCGCAGTTCGGTGATATTTTCGGCGGTCATTTTGGTGGTGGCGGTTTTGGTGGCTTCGGCGGAGGTGCAAGACATCAGCAACCACGAGGCTCCAATTTGCGTGTACGCATCAAACTAAACCTTGATGAAATGGTAAATGGTACGCAAAAAACCATTAAAGTCAAGAAAATGAAATCTGCCCCAGGAGCGACTTCCAAAATTTGCCCAACGTGTAACGGACAAGGCGTTCAGATAAAAATAATGAACACAATGCTCGGGCAAATGCAAACCCAAACAACGTGTTCTACCTGCCAAGGTATTGGTAAAGTGGCAGATAAAATCCCAGCGGGTGCAAATGCACAAGGGCTGATAAAAGATGATGAGGAAGTAACCATCAATATTCCAGCAGGTGCGAGAGAAGGCATACAACTGAATGTGAGAGGAAAAGGTAATGATGCCCCATTTGGTGGTATTCCGGGTGATTTATTAGTTGTAGTGGAAGAGGAACAAGATGAGCATATAAAACGTGAAGGTGATAATTTACACCAAGAACTTTATGTTTCTTTTGCGGAAGCCGCTTTGGGAACTTCCAAAGAAATACCGACCGTTGGTGGAAAAGTGAAAATAAAAGTAGATGCTGGTACGCAATCGGGGAAAATTCTGAGATTGGCAGGAAAAGGTCTGCCAAGTATCGATAGTTACGGCAAAGGCGATATGTTTGTACACATTAATGTATGGACACCGCAAAAATTGACTCCCGAACAAAAAGCGTTTTTCGAGAAACAAATCGATAGCGGAGAAATGAATGCCGAACCATCGGGAAAGGAAAAAACATTTTTCGATAAAGTGAGAGATTTATTCAACTGAATAGCTAATCTTTTTAAATAACAAAA
>JAUNTR010000404.1 GCA_030538575.1 Cruoricaptor ignavus
ATCCTAAAAAAATAGCTTCCGAACAAGATGAGGTAAAAATGAAAAATGCACATACGGTGAAGATTGGTGATGGAGGAGGAGCGTTCCACGAGAAGAAGGACAAGAATAAAAAAATAAATCTTGGTGGTCCACACAAAAGAAACAAACCAAAATCTAAACCGGGAGCGAACAGAGCTCAAGCCAAAGCAAAAAGCAAAGCGAGAAGAAATAAATAACAAAAAACTCCGTGGAAAATATCTTTCACGGAGGTTTTAATTTTATAGGAATTTAAAGTTACTAATAACTCATTTCTACAATTTTATAAGCGTCTTTCGGTGTTAAGGTTCTATACTCGCCAATTCCTGTCCAGCCTCTTTCTACAAAGGCTTTTTCTATCTTTTCAGCGGAGTTTTTATAATCCTCTGTATAGTCGGATAATTTAGTTTTAATACCTAAACTATGGAAGAAAAGTTCCATTTTTTCGATACCTTTTTCTGCTTTTTCATCCGTAGAACCATCTGTAATATTCCAAACTCGTTCAGCATATTGTGCTAATTTCTCTTTTTTAGAATCAAAATTATATCGATAATGAGAAGGTGCGATGATCGCCAAAGTACGAGCGTGGTCTATACCAAATTGTGCGGTAAACTCGTGTCCAATACCGTGTACAGCCCAATCTGTCGGAACTCCTTTGGAAATAAGACCATTGAGAGCCATTGTGCAACCCCACATAAAATTAGCCGCTGCATCGTAATCGAAATCCTCGTTTAAAACCTTTGGAGCAACTTCTTGTAACGTTTGTAAAATACTTTCGGAGAAACGGTCTTGCAACGTTGCCGATGTTTTGTAAGTCATATATTGTTCCAAAACGTGTGTGTAAGCATCTGCGATGCCGTTGGCAATTTGGTTTTTCGGAATAGAGCGGATAACTTCTGGATCCAAAATAGAAACCACAGGAAATAATCCAGGACCTCCGCCACCAAGTTTTTCGCCTGTTTCTTTTCTCGATATTACATAGCCCGAATTCATTTCCGAACCTGTTGCGGGTAGTGTAAGTACGGTAGCAAAAGGAAGCCCTTCGCCTTCCAAGGTGCGAATAGGTTTTTTCAGAATATCCCAAGGTTCGCCATTGTAATTAGCTGCGGCGGAGAGAAATTTAGTTCCATCAATCACAGAACCGCCACCAACAGCAAGTAGGTAATTGATGTTTTTTTCTTTGATGACATTCAAAGCCTTCATCAAAACTTCATATTCAGGATTAGCGGGAATGCCACCAAACTCTTCGATATTATGATGTTCTAAGGCATCTTTCACTTGGTTATAGACACCGTTTTTCATAATGCTACCACCCCCATAGAGTAGCAGAATATTAGCATCTGTTGGTATTTCCTCTCTTAGTTTAGCAATTTCGCCTTTACCAAAAAGGATTTTTGTTGGGTTTTTCAATTCAAAATTAAGCATAATCCAAAAATTTTTACAAAGGTAGGGAAATAGGAGATTACTATTAAATTAATATTGAATAAAAAAAAGCGAGTTTCCCCGCCTTAAATGTTTTCACAACGGAATAATCCTTATTGTGTAACGTTTTCAAAAATTCTTGACACAAAGATATGAAAAAAGATAGAAGTATAAACATTCCACAACGAAAATTTGGCATATTTTAAAAAATAATAATGTATATACTTGTATATCAATAAATTATATATTTAATATTTTCAAAACACAAAAAAAGAAATGTGTTTTGTTTTAGTTATTTTAATTTAGTATCCTTATAACAAAAAAGCGAGCTAAAAGCCCGCTTTAAGTAGTATCCACTGCGGAATAATCCTTATTGTGAATTTCACATTAAAATTCACAACACTATTGA
>JAUNTR010000035.1 GCA_030538575.1 Cruoricaptor ignavus
TGATATAATCCTGATTTTCAATACTTTGTTTTACATCATCAATACTTGTAATATCTCCTTTTATAAAATTAACTTGTCCTAAAATACTTTTGTAAGTTGGAGAATCCACCTCTGGATTTTCGCCGTGAATTTGCACCGAAAGATTATCTAAAACGGTAACATTGTAGCCCAACGTTTTTAGTTTCAATGCCAATCTACTCCCAATAAAACCAGCTCCTCCTGTAATTAATATATTTTTCAAAATTTTCGGTTTTTGTTAAAGATTCAAAAATTTCCTCAGTACAAGAACTTCGTACTTTAATTGGTAAAAATAATGATAAAATATCATTTGCCAACGTTTAATTCTTTTTTCCTCATACATTTCCTTAATATTGGATTGAAATCCCTTTTTCATTTCTCGTAAATTAGCAGATAAACCGCTGACACCGAAACTTCGTTTTCCTCCACCTGCAATTACCAAACTTTCACCCAAAATATATAAGGTATGATTTTTAGTCGCTTTCAAGAAAAAATTAACATCTTCGGCATAACGTTGTTTGGAATTGAAACCACCAATATCATCCAAAATTTTTCTCTTAAAAATTACAGTGGATGGCATTATTTCATTTCTGAAAAGTAGTTTACGAAAGGTAACTTGCACCAAATTATCGGCATTTAAACGATAAGGAAAAAGAACTTTCAAACCATTTCTTGTAGAGGCAATCAGGTCTATTTTATATTTGGAATGATTGAGAAATTTCAGTTGTTTTTCGGTTTTATCGGGATGCCATTGGTCATCGGAATCCAAGAGTGCAATAGACTCTCCTCGGGCAATTGCCAAGCCTGCATTTCTGGCAGAAGACACGCCTTGGTTGGTCTGATTAATGAGAATAATATCTAATTCCGAGTGTTGTTTTTTATATTCCAAAACTATCTCGTAACTGCAATCGGTAGAACCGTCATTAATAATGATAATTTCAAAAATTTCTTCCGTGCGTTGAATTCTTACAGAATCCAAAGCCGATACGATTGTTTTTTCTGAATTATATACAGGAATAATTACGGAAATCATTTTTCAATTTTTTCATCTAAAACATCATTCTCTCTCGTTATACGGCACTCGGTTTTGTATGGAACGTCCTAAGGATAGTTCATCGGCATATTCCAATTCATCGCCTATGGAAATTCCTCGTGCGATGGAGGAAAATTTCACCCCGAAATGTTTGTATTTTTTGTAAATATAATATGCCGTAGTATCGCCTTCCATAGTTGCACTAAGGGCAAAAATAATCTCGGAAATGGTTTCGTTTTGCAATTTATTTTCTATTCCTGTAATATTCAATTGGTTAGGTCCAACGCCTTCCATCGGCGAAATTTTACCACCCAAAACCAAATATTTCCCAGAAAATTTCCCTGTATTTTCTATCGCCATTACATCTCGCACATCTTCTACAATGCACAAAACCTCATCATTACGTTTGGGATTATCGCAGATTTCACAAATATCGTAATCCGAAAAATTATGACATTCTTTGCAATATTTTATTTCCGAAACTAAATTTTTCAGAGCATCGCCTAATGCAATAGCTTGGCTTTCGGGCTGTTTCAATAAATGCAATGCCAAACGAAGTGCCGATTTTTTGCCAATGCCTGGCAATCCGGAAATTTCTTCTACCGCTTTTTCTAAAACCTTACTCGGATAGTCCATTCCGCAAAGATAAAGTTTTTTTATTTCTTTAATCCTAATGATTGAAATAGATTTCGGATTATCCTAAATTTTCGGTTTCTTCGGTTTCAAAAATTTTTATCGGCTTTTTGTCTTCGCCAATGGCAACCAAAGTGAAGTCACCTGAAACGGCTTTTTCTCGGACATCGGCGTACATTTCTTCTACAAAAATTTGGACGTTTACTTTCAGGCTAGAATTTCCTACATATTTCACTTTCCCAATCAGTTCCACCAATGTATCGGCTGGAATTGGTTTTTTGAAATCAATGCGATCGCAACTTACTGTAACAAAGGATTTTCTGGCAAATCTGGTTGCTGTCATAAATGCAATTTCATCCATCATTTCCATTACTTTTCCGCCAAACATCGTATTGTGGTGGTTGGTTGTGTTGGGAAATACAACTTTGAAAACGTGGGTTTCCGAGGCTTTAATTTTTTCTTCGTAATTCATTAATTTTTATTTTTAAAGACTTAACATTTAAAGATAAAGAACTGAAATCAACAGCCTTAAATCCTTTAATTCAATAATTTAATTCTTCAATGAAATGAACAGAAAAATGGTTACAGAAGGAAATCCTGCAATGAGTTTTTTTCTGCTTCAAATCGCGAAAGCATTTATATCAATTCCTTTGGGATCTGACTTCCTATACGCTTTTCGCATAGATTACAGTTGCGCGACAGTTCGTGATTTGCACACGATTCACCAATGTATCAGAATTGATTGTTTTGCAAATATATCATTCTTTTTTAGAAATTCTATTTTTTTCAAATATATTATAAAAAACAAAAGCCAAAGAAAAACCAATAATCGCCATTCCTGCACCAACCAAAGACGGATAATTGTAGGACAAACCGTACACCAAAGGAATGCCTCCGAAAAAAGCTCCCAAAGAATTAGCAATATTGAAAGCTGCTTGCACAACCGCAGCAGCAAGCATTTCGGAACCTTCGGCAGCTCTCAGCATAATAATATTTATGGGTGAACCGACAGACATAGACAACGCTCCGCAAACAAAAGTTAATACCAAAGAAATATAAGGATTTCCTGAAAATAGGAAAACCGCAACCAATGCCAAAACCATTGATAACAAAAGAATCATGGTTGCAAAAATAGGTTTTATTTTATCTGCGAGAATACCTCCCAAATAATTACCAACCACCATTCCTGCTCCTGCCAAAACCATAATATAGGAAATAGAACTCTCCCGAAATCCCGAAATAGAAGTAAGCAACGGAGCAATATAACTGAACCACGCAAACAACCCGCCAAAACCTATTGCTGTAATTCCTATAATATTCCACGCTTTTTTGGTTTTAAAGAAATGTAATTGTTCCCTAATCCCTACTGAATGCTGTTTTTCTACATCGGGTAACCAAAGTTTCAAAAACAAAATACACAACATTCCCAAAATCGCCACAATACCAAAAGCCAACCGCCAACCAAAATTATGTCCCAAATACGTAACCAAAGGAACCATCGCAAGATTGGCAATTGTAAGTCCGCTGAACATTGCTGCAATAGCTTGGGCTTGTTTCCCTTCTTGTGCGAGTTTTACAGCAACCACAGTTCCTATCCCAAAAAATGCACCGTGAGGCAAACCAGAAAAAAACCTTGCAAATAGCAATGTATAATAAGAAGGCGACAATGCCGAAAGTCCATTAAAAATAGTGAATAAAACCATCAAAGCCATTAGAACTTTTTTTGGTGGATATTTTCCTGATAAAGCTACCAAAACTGGTGCACCAATTACAACACCCAAAGCATAGGATGAAATAAGATGACCTGCGGTAGGAATATCTATTTGCAAAGATGTAGCAACATCGGGCAACAAACCCATAATTACAAACTCCGTAGTACCAATAGCCAATCCGCCCAAAGCGAGTGGAACAAATTTTTTCTGCATTTGTGTATTTTTTTTAAGGGTGCAAAATTAAGAACTTATTTTTATTTAAACAATTGTTTAATTTTAAATCGTAAATCTTAAATTCCTTAACAATATTTTGGCAAATCAAGAATAATTTTTATCTTTAAGCTCAATCGAAAATATATAAAATGAAAGAACAAAGCAATCTTTTCGGCATCGAAAAATCATTAGAAAAATTAGGATTAAAAAACGAAAACAAAGGAGTATCTACTGGTGCAAACTACTTTGCATCAGGTGATTTACTCGCCTCTTATTCTCCAACAGATGGCAAACACATCGCTAACGTAACTATGGGAAATTCCGCAGATTATTCCGCTGTAATAGAAACTGCAAAAAAAGCTTTTTTAGAATTCCGAACCATTCCCGCACCAAAAAGAGGGGAATTGGTACGACAATTCGGACAAAAACTAAGAACTTATAAAGGTGATTTGGGAAAACTGGTTTCCTACGAAATGGGAAAATCCCTACAAGAAGGTTTGGGCGAAGTACAGGAAATGATAGACATTTGCGATTTCGCAGTTGGGCTTTCCCGACAGTTGCACGGCTACACAATGCACTCTGAAAGACCGCAACACAGGATGTACGAACAATATCATCCGTTGGGAATTGTGGGTATTATTTCAGCATTTAATTTCCCTGTTGCTGTATGGAGTTGGAATACCGCTTTGGCTTGGATTTGCGGAAATGTAACCGTATGGAAACCTTCGGAAAAAACGCCTCTTTGTGCCATTGCTTGTCAAAATATTATCGCTGAAGTATTAAGGGAAAACAACCTTCCCGAAGGCATCTCTTCTATGATTGTTGGCGATTCTAAAATTGGCGAAACATTGGTAGCAGACAAAAACGTACCACTTATTTCCTTTACAGGTTCTACAAAAGTGGGAAGGCTTGTCGGGACAAAAGTTGCCGAGCGTTTCGGGAAATCTATTTTGGAATTGGGCGGAAACAATGCCATCATTATTACAGAAAATGCAGATTTGGATATGAGTATTATAGGTGCGGTTTTCGGAGCAGTGGGAACTGCGGGACAAAGATGCACTTCAACCCGAAGACTCATCATCCACGAAAGTATTTATGATGAAGTAAAAAACAGACTGGTAAAAGCGTATGGGCAACTGAAAATAGGAAATCCGTTGGACGAACAAAACCACGTTGGTCCTTTGATTGATGAAAATGCCGTAAACCAATATCTAAATGCCATTACAAAATGTAAGGAAGAAGGCGGAAATTTCATTGTAGAAGGCGAAGTCCTAAAAGGCGAACGGTACAATTCCGGATGCTACGTAAAACCTTGTATTGCAGAAGTTGAAAACTCTTACAATATCGTACAACACGAAACCTTTGCTCCTATTCTTTACCTCATAAAATATAAAACTTTGGAGGAAGCAATTGCCATCCAAAACGATGTTCCACAAGGATTGTCCTCCGCAATTATGACACAAAATTTGCGAGAAGCAGAACTATTCCTCTCTCACTCGGGTTCGGATTGTGGGATTGCGAATGTAAATATTGGGACTTCTGGTGCGGAAATCGGTGGAGCTTTTGGTGGAGAAAAAGAGACAGGTGGCGGAAGAGAAAGCGGCTCCGATGTTTGGAAATATTATATGAGAAGACAAACCAACACCATCAATTATTCCACACAACTACCTTTGGCTCAAGGAATTAAATTTGATATTTAAGAAAAATTTAAAATACATACAAAAAATAATTCAATCCAAAATCTAAAAAATATAATTATGAACGATGCAATAGCCTCTCACCCAAAACCAACCAACCGAGTAAAAGAAATCTTGTCCCGACATATTTTGGCAGATGGTTTCGATTTTGTAATGGATTTCGAAAAATCGCACGGCTCGTGGATTCACGATAAAATAAGCGGAGAAGATTACTTGGATATGTTCTCTATGTTTGCCTCAGCATCCATCGGTTACAATCATCCTTATTTGGTACAGAAATCCGATTGGTTGGGCAAAATGGCGATTAATAAACCTACACTGGCAGATGTGTATTCCGAAGAATATGCCGATTTTATGGAAGTCTTTGAGAGAGTTGCCATTCCCGAACATTTGCAATATGCATTTTTTGTATCGGGCGGAACGCTTGCCGTAGAAAACGCTATGAAAGCCTGCTTCGACTGGAAAACAAGAAAAAATTTTGACAAAGGAATTGATAAAGAAGCTGGGATTTGCATCCATTTTCAACAGGCGTTCCATGGGAGAAGTGGTTATACACTAAGCCTTACGAATACCGCAGATCCCAGGAAACACCAGTATTTCCCAAAATTCGATTGGCCAAGAATCCTTAATCCTCATCTTACATTTCCGATTACCGAAGATAATTTGGAGGAAACCATTAAAAATGAGCAACTTGCACTACTCAATATTCAACAAGCGATTATTACGAATCCCGACGAGGTTGCCTGCATCATTATAGAACCGATACAAGCCGAAGGTGGCGATCATCATTTTCGGGACGAATTTTTCCAAGGATTAAGGAAACTTTGTGATGAAAACGAAGTGCTTCTTATTTTTGATGAAGTACAAACCGGCATCGGAATTACAGGGAAAATGTGGGCTTTCGAGCATTTTACGGCAAAACCCGACATTATTTCTTTCGGTAAAAAAACACAAGTTTGCGGTATTTTGGCAAACAAAGAAAAGTTTGATGAAATCCCAAATAACGTGTTCCGAGAAAGCTCCAGAATCAACTCTACATTTGGTGGAAACTTTATAGATATGCTACGCCTGCAACTGATTTTGGAAGTGATAGAAAAAGAAAATCTTGTACAAAATGCTGAAACCATAGGAAAATATCTTCTGCAAAAATTGGTAGAACTTTCGCAAAAATTCCCAAACAAAATAAGCAATGCCAGAGGAAAAGGACTAATGTGTGCCATAGATTTGCCTTCTACCGAAGAGAGAAACCAAATGCAGGAAGCCCTTTACAAAGAAAAAGTAATCATCTTATCTTGTGGAGAAAAATCTATAAGATTCCGACCTCATCTGAATGTATCTGAAACGGAAATAGATATCGCTATAAACAAAATTGAAAAAATAATTACCGAACAATAATTATGATTGATAAAAATATGATACATTGAAAATCAGATTTATAAAAAATCACGAGTCTTTGTTTCGGTTTATTATAAATTAAAATTCTAAAATTTAATACAAAAATAATACTCCATTTCAGAAAAAAGTTGTAATTTAGGAGTTCAAAATAAAGAAAATATGGACAATAAAACCAGAGTATCCGTTTACGAAAGCGAAGTGCCACAAGAAATACAAATTGTAAAAAGTAAATTGGATGAAGCAGGAATAGAATCCTCAATAGAAAATGCCTATATGACGTTTACCACAACACCAACCGCTACATCGCTAAAATTGATGGTAAGTTTGCAGGAGGAGAAAAAAGCATTCGATATTATAGATGCTTATTTGCAACAATCGGAGAATAATTAATTTTAAAAACCCAAAACCATTTCATAATTTTAAATTTTACTACTTTCGACCGAAGTTTTTTTGGGAACTTCGGTTTTTTATGGTTTTATTTTAATGTATTTATTACTTTCATAAAAATCATCAACTTTATTTATCTTAAATAAAAACGCTATATTTACAAGAAAAAATGGAAAACCTTATTTTCAGAAAAGCCAAAATGGAAGACTCCGAAGAAATTTGGAATATTCTTCAAAGTGCCATTGCTAAACGAAAATCCGAAGGCAGTAAACAATGGCAAGACGGCTATCCCAATCCCGAAACTATAAAAAACGATATAGAATGTGGCTTTGGTTTCGTATTGCATAATTCTGAAAACATTGCTATTTATTGTGCTATTATCGCAAACCACGAACCCGCTTACGAAAACATACAAGGCAAATGGCTGAGCAATAGTGATTTTTTGGTTATACATAGGATTGCTGTTTCAGAAAAATTTCTTGGAAAAGGTTTGGCTAAAGAAATCTTCCGAAGGATAGAATTGTACGCCAAAGAGCAAAATATCAATAGCATAAAAGTAGATACCAATTACGATAACTTACCGATGCTCAATATTTTAGAAAAATTAGGTTACGCCTATTGTGGTGAAGTTTTTTTCAGAGGTTCGGCAAGAAAAGCATTCGAGAAAGTTTTGTAAAACCTCAATTATTTCATTTTTTTCTTTAAATTAATACGTCTAATTTTCCCTTTAAATAAAAGAAAAAATCAATTTCTCTTATTTCATTTTTTAGCTGAAGTAAAATAAAATTTATTTGGTTCGTTTTGTTCCGAACTAAAAAATCTTATCTTTGCAAAAAATTTCAAAATGCAGAAGAACTTAGAAATAGATGAAACTATTTTTCAGAATATGGTAAAGTTTTATGGCGAAATATACAATCTGCCACCACTTTCCGCAAAGATATATGCTTATCTTTATTTTGACTTTGAACGAAAAGGATTAACATTTGATGAACTTGTAGATGATTTTTGTGCCAGCAAAAGTTCTATATCTACAAGTTTGCAGCATCTGATGAATGCAAAACTCATCAATGATATTTCTAAAATAGATGAGAGGAAAAGGTATTTTCTCATCAATTGTGATTACGTAAAAATACGCTTTGAAAACATTGTAAGCAAACTAAGCCGAGAAATACAAATCATAGAAGACTTAGAACAATTCCGAAGAAAAAAAAGCATAGAACCTTGTGGAAAATTAGATGTGTACCGCTCCTTATTAGAACGAAGCACAAAAGACATACAAGAAACAATAAACATATTATAATAATGAAAAACAATTTAGTTATTTTATCTCTTGCAGCAATGAGTTTTGTTGCTTGTAAGAAAGAAAATGCCCCGATGCAAAACTCGGCAAAACCCTATTCCGTTGTAGATGTTGCAGTGGAAAATGTGGTTGGACACACCGAATATCCTGCAAGTATAGAGGGGAAAATAAACAACGACGTGAGAGCTAAAATCCAAGGTTACATAACCCAAGTTTTGGTAGACGAAGGGCAATTTGTAACCAAAGGACAACCGCTTTTCCGTATAGAAACCAATGTGCTGAACGAAAATGCCGATGCCGCAAAAGCAGGAATTTCGGCTTCGCAAGCAACCATATCTGCCGCCCAAGCTTCTGTAAATGCAGCACAGATAGAAGTAAACAAACTGAAACCTCTTGTTGCAAAAAATATCATCAGCAAAGTGCAATTGGAAACAGCAAATGCCAATCTATTGCAAGCACAGGCACAACTGAAACAAGCACAAGCCGCTCACCAACAATCGCAAGCTAATTACAAAAGTGTGGTTGCGAATATAGACTACTCTATCGTGCGGGCTCCTATTAGTGGAGTTGTTGGCAGAATTCCTTTGAAGGTTGGGAGTTTGGTAAGTGCTACAGATGCTACACCGCTTACTGTAATCTCGGATACGAATAGTGTTTACGCTTATTTTTCTCTTAATGAAAAAGATTATTTCGATTTCCTGAAAAATGCTTATGGAGCAACTGTTCCAGAAAAAATAAAAAACTTGCCAATGGTTCAATTAAAATTGGCTAACGGAAGTTTCTATGGTGAAAAAGGAAGAATAGAAACCGTAACAGGGCAAATAGACCCAAACACGGGAACGGTACAGTTTAGGGTAGAATTTCCAAATCCACAAAGATTACTGAGCAACGGAAACAGCGGAACTATCGTGTTTCCTAAAAACTATGACAACGCAACCGTTATCCCAGAAGTGGGAACTACCGAACAGCAAGGTTTGGTGTATGCGTACAAAGTTCAAGCGGATTCCGTAGTGAGTACAACGATACAAGTAGAAGACAGATTCGACAATATGGTCGTTGTAAAAGAAGGTTTGAAAAAAGGAGATGTAATTGTAGTTTCAGGACTTGATGGGCTAAGAACAGGAACTAAAATTATTCCTAAAAAAGTGAAATTCGATAGTTTGGTTCAATCTATAAAACCAATTTTTTAATATGATAAAGAATTTCATAAACCGCCCTGTTCTCTCCACAGTTGTATCTATTATGATTGTAATTTTGGGGATTTTGGGACTTACCTCTTTACCGATAACGCAATACCCTGATATTGCACCAGTTACGGTAAGTGTTTCTGCAAACTATACGGGTGCCAATGCAGAAACCGTAATGAAGTCTGTAGTCATCCCTTTGGAAGAACAAATCAACGGTGTGGAAGGTATGGATTACATTTCTTCTACATCCGACAACAATGGTTCAGCAAGTATAAGTATTGTATTTAAACAAGGTGTAGATGCCGATATTGCAACGGTAAACGTACAAAACCGTGTGGCTCGTGCCAATGCGATTTTACCGAGCGAAGTTACCCAATCTGGGGTGATTACACAAAAGCAAAATTCGGGTAACCTGATGTTCCTTTCGTTCTATTCTACAAAAGACGGTATAGATGATATTTTCATCCAAAACTATCTGAACATTACTGTAATCCCTGCTATAAAAAGGATTTCAGGAGTTGGTGATGCTAATGCATTTGGGAGTAAAGATTACTCTATGCGTATTTGGATTGATCCGCAGAAACTCGCTGCTTACAAACTAAACCCTACGGAAATTGGAGCTGCTATTACCGCACAAAGCCGTGAAGCCGCCGCAGGAGCTTTGGGACAAAACAGTGGAAGCTCTTACGAATACACCATACGATACAAGGGGAAATTCAATGAAGTTTCCGAGTATGAGAATATCGTAATTAAGGCATTAGAAGGCGGGCAAGTTCTTCGCTTGAAAGATGTTGCTGAGATAGAATTAGGTTCATTAAGTTACACAGGTGGTGCAAAAGTAAATGGCAGACCAGCCGTTGCCATGGGAATTACCCAAACACCAGGAACCAACTCCCGAGACATCATTAATGACATAAAAGCCTATCTGAAAGATTTGGACAAAAACCTACCAGAAGGCGTAGCATACAGCATCAATATGGATACCAATGAGTTCTTGGATGCTTCGATTTCCAAAGTTACGACAACTCTGTTAGAGGCATTTCTTTTGGTATTCTTGGTAGTGTATATTTTCTTGCAAGATTTTCGTTCTACGCTAATCCCTGCAATAGCCGTTCCTGTATCCATTATCGGGACATTCTTCTTCCTCAATTTATTTGGATATTCCATCAACTTACTTACGCTTTTTGCATTGGTATTAGCAATTGGTATTGTGGTAGATGATGCGATTATCGTGGTAGAAGCCGTACACGCCAAAATGGAAGCCAAACACAACATTACAGCCAAAAATGCTACTGTGGATGCGATGAGCGAGATTACGGGAGCAATTATTTCCGTAACGCTGGTAATGGCAGCGGTATTTATTCCCGTTACTTTTATTGGTGGAACTACGGGAGTTTTCTACAAACAGTTTGGTGTAACGCTTATTGTAGCGATTGCCATTTCGGCAGTTAATGCACTTACGCTCAGCCCTGTACTGTGTGCTTTATTCCTAAAACCTCACGGAGATAAAGAGTATGAAGATAAATC
This sequence comes from Cruoricaptor ignavus, assembly GCA_030538575.1. Classification (GTDB taxonomy): domain Bacteria; phylum Bacteroidota; class Bacteroidia; order Flavobacteriales; family Weeksellaceae; genus JAUNTR01. Next base: position 11,103 of record JAUNTR010000035.1, read on the forward strand.
TATGGTAGGGAAATTCTTCCATAAATTCAATGCAGGATTTGATGCAGCTACCAAACGCTACGGGCAAACATTTACGTTTTTCCTTCGTCATAAATGGGTAACACTTATATTATTCTTTATAGCAGGTGCAAGTTTGTATTTCATTAATAAAAATTTCAAAACTGGTTTCGTACCGAGCGAAGACCAAGGATTTGTATTGATGAATATGCAGATGATTCCAGGAGCGTCTATGGAAAGAGCTTCGGCAATTGCAGATGAAGTTTCGCAAAGGCTACAAACCATACCAGGCGTAGATAAAGCTACGGTAATTACTGGTAGAAGTTTGATTTCCGGAGCAGGTTCTAACAACGCTTTCGGCTTCCTGCGTCTAAAACCATTTGAGGAAAGAACCAAAGACCCAAGCCAATCCATAGAAGCGATTATTGGGCAATCGTTTGGCAGAGTGGCAGATATTACCGATGCACAAATCATCTTCTTCCAACCACCAAGTGTACCAGGCTTCGGTATGGGAACAGGATTTAGTATGGTGCTTTTGGATAAAACGGGCGGAGATTTCACTACCCTTAATAATAAAACCAATGAATTTATTGGTGCATTGATGCAGAGACCAGAGATTTTGTACGTGCAAAATTCATTTAACGTAAATTATCCTCAATACCAAATGAGTATAGATGTAGAACGTGCAACGCAATCAGGAGTGCCTGTTAGCAGTATTCTTTCTACATTGCAAAATTATATTGGTGGATTTTATGCTACGGATTTTACTAAATATGGTAAACAATTTCGTGTCATGGTTCAGGCACTTCCTGAGAATAGAAAAGATGTGAACAGTTTGGATATATTGACGGTAAAAACATCATCAGGAGAAATGACACCACTTTCCGAATTTGTGAAGTTGGAAAGAACCTTCGGACCGCAGAGTGTGAACAGATACAATCTTTTCACTTCCGTTGCTCTTTCGGGTGCAAATGCCGAAGGATACAGTACAGGTGATGCCCTGAAAGCGGTGGAAGAAGTTGCCGCAGAAGTTTTAGGCTCCAACTACGCCATAGACTATACGGGATTGACGCGTGAGGAACATAATGCAGGTTCGCAAACCATCATTATTTTTATATTGAGTTTAATATTCACTTACTTCATTCTTTCCGCACAATACGAGAGTTATGTACTTCCGTTGGCTGTTATTTGTTCGTTGCCATTTGGTATTTTCGGAGCATATTTTGGACAATGGATTATGGGATTAGAAAATAATATTTACTTCCAGATTTCCCTGATTATGCTCGTGGGATTGTTGGCGAAAAATGCCATCTTGATTGTAGAATTTGCCGTACAAAGAAGACGACACGGGGAGAGTCTTTCCAAATCAGCGATTAATGCAGCTATGGCTCGTCTTCGTCCGATTTTAATGACATCCTTTGCCTTCATCGTCGGGTTATTACCTCTGATGTTTGCATCGGGAATTGGGGCTGTTGGTAACCGTTCTGTGGCAACAGGTGCAGTTACAGGATTGCTTATCGGAACATTTTTAGGTTTAGTTGTAATCCCTGTATTGTACGTTATTTTCCAAGCGTTACAAGATAAAATCGTACCTCCAAAAGTGGAAAAACCAAACTTGAACGAATAATCATAACAAATAAAAAAAGTATGAATATTAATATAAAAAAGACCGCTTTATTATTCGCTTCATTGCTTATATTAGCGTCTTGTAAAATAAGAGAAGACTACGATAGAAAAACCGATGTGGTAGAAGAGAAATTGTTCCGTACCGATGAGTTGCCTACCGATAGTAGCAGTATTGCAGATATTTCTTGGAAAGAATTTTTCACGGATGCCGTTTTGCAAAAACATATAGAAAAAGCATTGGAAAACAACTTAGATGTAAGGATGGCAATACAGAGCATTATCTCTGCGGAATCTTACCTTAAACAATCTAAAAACCAATACTTTCCTACACTTAGCGTAGGTCCAGGATATTCTTTTACCACCTCATCTCTCAACACTCAATTTGGGCAGATTATCGGGCAGAGAACTTACATCAACCAATTTGATATTACAGCAAGCATCTCTTGGGAAGCCGATATTTGGGGAAAACTAAGGTCTCAGGAAAAAGCCCAAATGGCAAGTTATCTTTCTTCCGTTGCAGGACACCGAGCTGTAAAATCCAGTTTAGTAGCATCTGTGGCATCTGCTTATTATCAACTTTTAGCTTTGGATGAGCAGAAGAAAACGATAAATGAAACCATTGTTCTAAGAAAGAAAAACTTGGAAACTACCAAAGCTTTGAAAGACGCAGGTTCTCTAACAGAAGTTGCTGTACAACAAAGCGAGGCATTGGTTTACAACGCGGAATCTTCATTAATAGATATTGAAACACAAATCCAAATTTTGGAAAATAGTATTTCTTTACTGCAAGGAATTCCTTCGCAAACAGTGGAGAGAACTAATTTATCTCAACAGATTTTACCTAATAAATTACAGTTGGGATATTCGGCAAAACTGCTGGCTAACCGCCCTGACGTAATGCAAGCAGAATATAATCTGATGCAAACCTACGAACTAACCAATGCCGCAAAAGCCGCCTTTTACCCAAGTCTTACCTTAACGGGAAGCGGCGGTGTACAAGGGATAGATGTTGATAAACTGTTTTCCGCACAATCGCTTTTTGCCAGTGTAGTTGCAGGGCTTACACAACCTGTTTTTAATAAAAGACAAATTCGTACAGCGTACGAAGTGAGTTTAGCGAACAGAGAAACAGCGTATCTTAATTTCCGAAAAGCATTGCTTACTGCGGGGAAAGAAGTTTCAGATGCATTGAGAACGTACAGGGTACAAGATGATTTCATTGCTCTAAAACAAAGAGAAGCCGACGCTTACCGCAAATCTGTGGAGTACTCGCAAGAGTTGGTAAATTACGGTATGGCAAATTATTTAGAAGTAATTACCGCAAGTGTAAACCATCTAAATGCCGAGCTAAGTATCGTGAATGCCAAATACAGCAAAATGAACGCAGGCATACAACTATACCAAGCCTTAGGTGGCGGTTGGAAATAGAATTAGATTGAAAAAAAATACAAGGGCGTAATAATTTAATTATTACGCCCTTGCTATTAACAGAACGCTCCTATGGAGCTTAATCTAAACCTTGACCATTTGGTTAAAGTAATAATTAACAATAGCTCTTGGCTTATTGCTTCCAGCTTTTCCACTTGTCAGGCTGAGTGGAGTCGAAGCCTTTCTATC
>JAUNTR010000405.1 GCA_030538575.1 Cruoricaptor ignavus
TTCAGCAAATTTAATAATTTTATTTAGAATAATTAAAAATAATTATATAAATTTGTCTCGCTATTTAAAATCAATCTAAATAAAAAACAATGAAAGCAAAATTATTCTTTACAGGTCTGCTATTTTCTGCGTGTTTGGCGACCAACGCACAAACCGATGCCAATGGCTATACAACCGTAGAAGCCACAATGGGAACATCTTACGCCAACAGAGTTTTCTTCGATTTATCCGAAAACAAACTGACTTCGCAATCCGCTGATACTTGGGATATTGCATTATATAGAGTGAATGGAATGCAATACGGAACTCGTGTAAATGATGCTAAAAACATTAAAACCTACCAAGTTTCCGCCAATCCCGATGATTGGGAAAACGTAAATATCAGCAATATCGCAGATTGGGGAGAACCGCTGTACAATCCTGATAAAACGGAAAGTTTGCAAAATGGTGCGTTTGAACAATCTACATTGGTAACCTCGCAAAACTGCCCGAGCAATATTATAACAGGTTGGGGTTGCTATAACTTTTTAAATCACCATATTGAAGGAAAAGTGATTTTTGTTTTGCAATATCCCGATACTTCTTATGTTAAATTTATGATTACGGATTATTTCTACGGTTATACTATAAAATATGCAAAATCTAACGGCTCAACTTGGGGAGAAACCATTACAAAAACGATAGCCAATGGTTCGGATGACCAATATTTTAATTATTTTTCTTTTGACACAAATGATGAAGTAAAAAATTTGGAACCGGCTCGTGCAGAATGGGATTTTATGCTGACCAGATATTGGACTTTCTATAATAATGTAATGATGTACCGAATGTCGGGAATCCTGCAAAGCCCAAGAATTACAGTTGCCCGAACGATCGAAACACAAAAAACTGCCGAAGTAAAATTACCTGCTGAAACCGACTTCAAAAAAGAGATTTCAACCATTGGGCATTCTTGGAAACCTACCTCAGGACTTATCCCAAATGTGGTGTATTACATCAAAGAAAATGACCAATATTATAGATTATTTTTCACACAAAATGGCGGAGCAGGCACGGGAAATATGTACTTTAAATATAAAAATATTACCAACCTGCTATCCACCGCAGATGTGAAACAAAACGTGTCTTTCGGCATTTATCCAAATCCTGCTCCTAATAAGCAAGTTACGTTGTTGTACGATGTAAAATCCGAAATCGGCAACCAAGGTAAAATACAGATTTTCGATTTGAGCGGAAGAAAAGTCTATGAAACCGACATTACAAAAACCGCAGGTTTCTTCAAAAAAGAATTGAATTTGCACCAATTGTCCTCAGGAATTTATTTGGTAAATCTAAGTATAGGAACTTATACGGAAACTAAGAAATTAATTTTAAAATAAATCTAAAACATTAATTATCAATAACTTAAATAAATTATTTAATATGAAAACATCAACACAAATGCCTAAAAAAGTAACGATATACGACACAAAAGGCAACGTAGTAAAGATTTTTTTGAACACCAAAATATATGACTTACAAGAATTGGAAACCGGCTTATATCTCGCTGAAATACTGGATAGTAAGAACAAAATTTCTAGAAATCTTTTCCAATTTCAGAATGATAATCCGCACCAAATTTTAGGGCAAAAAGCAAGCTAAAAACACAACCGTTTCATATATATTATCAAGTTTGAAAAAGGCAGTTTCGATTTTTGAAACTGCCTTTTGTTTTGTATTGAAAATCTGAAAACCTACTCCATTTGCAGGGCGATTTCTTCCCAAAGTTGCATCGTTTGTTCCAGTTCTTTTTTCAGGTCTTCGTATTTAGCGAGTTCCT
>JAUNTR010000406.1 GCA_030538575.1 Cruoricaptor ignavus
GATTTTTTGCAGAGGAAGAAAAAACCTTAATTCTGGAAAAACTCAAAAATAGAATCAATGCAGAAGGTATCTTGCAACTAACCGTGTCCGAAAGTAGAACACAACTGCAAAATAAAAAATTGGCTACGGAGAAAATTTTAACCTTGGTAAATTTAGCCTTAATAAAACCCAAGAAAAGGATAAAAACCAAACCGTCTAAAGCCCAAAAAGAAAAAAGATTGAGTGCTAAAAAGAAACTATCGGATAAAAAAGAAAATAGAAAATTTAGATATTGAAAAAAAAAAATTTTAACCTAAAAAAATGACCTATGAAAAAAACAAAATTACTACTTGTTGCTACACTATTTCCTATAAGCCTTTTTGCACAAGAAAAAATTACCATTATGGCCAATGCAGGAATGGGTTGGCGTACCGCAAAAATACCTGATAATATTTCCAGCTCGGATAAGGATAGAGTAAAAAAACTAAAATCTGGTTTCAATTTTGATATTTCCGCCTATCACAAACTTGGGTATAACTATGGTTTAGGACTTAAATTTAATCAGTACAACGCCTCTGCTTCGGGTCCATCCTATATTATTGATGAAGATAATGGACAAGTCTATTCTACAAATATTAGCACAAAAGACCGCATTACATTCATCGGTCCATCTTTTTTATATTCCAATTTTGATGAAGAAGGAAAGCATAAATTGTACTACGAACTCGCTTTGGGACTTATTAATTACAATAGCGACAACACGGTTACGATAAGCAACAATCGTGTAAATATGATTGCGAAAGGTTCTTCTTTTGGCGTAGCTGTATCTATGGGCTACAATTACCAAATTACACCGAATATCCTTGTTGGTCCACAGCTTGCTTTTACAGGTGGCACTCTAAGTAAGGTAAAAATGAACAATGTCGAAGAAAAACTTGGTAGTGATGAAAAAGAAGGACTACACAGAGTTTCTTTAGGAATGGGAGCAACATTCCGTTTTTAAATAAGAAATAAGTATCTTTGCGAAAACATTACAAAAATGAACAAACCGATTACAGAGTTTATAGAGAAATACTATCTGCACTTCAACTCCGCAGCTTTGGTAGATGCTTCCAAAGGCTATGTTGCCCACCTGAAAGACGGTGGTAAAATGATGATTACCCTTGCAGGAGCAATGTCCACCGCAGAATTAGGGAAAATCTTAGCCGAGATGATTCGCCAAGACAAAGTACAAATTATCTCTTGTACAGGTGCCAATTTGGAAGAGGATCTAATGAACCTCGTAGCACACACGCACTACAAAAGAGTTCCTAATTACAGAGACCTAACCCCACAAGAAGAATGGGATTTGCTGGAAAAAGGACTGAACCGTGTTACCGATACTTGCATCCCAGAAGAAGAAGCATTCCGCAGATTGCAAAAACATATTTTTGAAATTTGGAAAGATGCCGAAGACAAAGGTGAGCGTTATTTCCCACACGAATATATGTACAAAATGTTGCTTTCTGGCGTATTAGAACAATATTACGAAATCCCGAAAGAAAACTCTTGGATGCTTGCCGCAGCCGAAAAAAATCTACCAATTGTAGTACCAGGATGGGAAGATTCCACTATGGGGAATATCTTTGCCAGCTATTGTATAAAAGGCGATTTGAAACCATCTACTATGAAATCGGGAATAGAATATATGACTTACCTTGCAGATTGGTATCCTAAAAACTCTGGCGGAAAAGGCGTAGGTTTCTTCCAAATCGGAGGTGGAATTGCAGGTGATTTCCCAATCTGCGTAGTTCCAATGCTTTACCAAGATATGGAAATGCACGACATCCCGTTTTGGTC
>JAUNTR010000407.1 GCA_030538575.1 Cruoricaptor ignavus
CAAGTTTCGGTATTAGATGAAGATTTGGGCGGAATTATAACTTCCGTTCACGGGGAAGAAGTGGTTTTTCGGGACAAGCACGGTTTTTTGCACAGATATTCCAAAACAGATTTGGTAACGCAAACACCAGATATTTACGACGGAATTACGAAAATTGAAAAATATAAAGAAGCCAAACATCGTTCTAAAAAACATCATAAAACGCATTTTGTCATAGATTTGCATTTCGATAAATTGGTGGACAATCCTTTGGCTTACGATAGTTTCGAGCGTTTGTTTATTCAGAAAGAAAAGCTCTTAGAAGGTTTGGAATTTTGCCGAACTCATCGTTTGAAAAAATTAGAAATCATACACGGATTGGGAGATGGCACATTGCAAAAATTAGTTTACGATACATTGGAAAGCCAATCGGGATTAGATTTTGGCAATCGGGAAATTCTGCATCATCAATCGGCTTCGGTTATGGTAGAAATTCACTAAATTTGCCAGAATATTATGAAGAAACTGAATTTACTTTTTACAAAAGATAGATTGCAAGGGCAAATCCTTAATAACAAAACCGTTCAGCAAGAATACGATTTTTCTTTATCGGAAGAGGTTTCAGAAGATTTTCTTTCCGAAAAGTTAGATTTTCTTTTGCAGCAAAACGTGGCGGAAATTACGGTATTATCTGCTCTTAACCATTTTACTTTGATGCCTGCTGGTTTTACAAAACACGATTTGGGTTACGATTTGGTGGCTTACAATTCGCCTGTAAATCGGGAAACGGAAGAACTGATGTTGTCTGTAAACCAAAAGTTTGGCGTACAATTTTATTACACTTTTCCGCTGGATTGGTATAAAATGATTAAGGACAAAAAAATCCTAACTAAGTTTAATTTCTCGGGAGAAAAATTTCTAAATTCCTTAACGGCAAAACAGGATAAAGAAATCCATATTAATTTGTATCATAATCAATGTGAATTTTTTGCTTTGGATAGAAAAAAAGTGGTGCTTTATAATAATTTAGATGTAAATTCCGAAGTCGATTTTCTTTATTTTGTAATGTTTACGCTAAGCAAAATTGGTTTTGGAACGCAGGAAACGCACTTTTATGTTTATGGCGAAACTACGGAAAACGATACCTTTATCTCCGAATTGGGAAAATTTGTAAATCATTTGAAAATCGTTTTTGATAATTTGCCGAAGAAAAATTTTATTTTAAATTAAAAAAAATCCTCGATGTATAGAATAATTTCCGGAAAGTGGAAAGCTAAAAAAATATCTGCACCCAAAAATTTCGATGTAAGACCAACAACCGATTTTGCCAAAGAAGCGTTGTTCAGCATTATAGAAAATCGCTACGATTTGCAGTTTTGTACGGTTTTGGATTTGTTTGCTGGTATTGGTTCTATCTCTTTGGAATTTGCTTCCAGAGGTTGCCCCGATGTAACTTCGGTGGAAATGAATCCCAAACATTGTGCTTTCATCAATTCCACAGCTGCAGAGTTGGATATGGCATTGCAAATCAATGTACAACGTGCCGATGTATATGATTGGCTGAAAAAAAATAGAAGCAAAAAATCTTATGAAATCGTATTCTCTGATGCACCTTTTGAAACAGAAGAGAAAAAATACCAAGAAATTATTGCTTTGGTTCTGAATAATAATTTCCTAAAAGAAAATGGCGTTTTCATCCTCGAACATCAGAGTAGATTAAAAATAGAGCATCCTAATCTATTGGAAACCAGAAAGTACGGAAATGTTAGTTTTTCGTTTTTCAGCCAAATATCCGAATGAAATACAAAAACGCTTCCTGAAAAATAAGGAAGCGTT
>JAUNTR010000408.1 GCA_030538575.1 Cruoricaptor ignavus
ATCCTAAACATCAGCGATGAAAACGGAAATAAAGATTCTGTAAAATTGATGATTAAATAACCTTTTTAATCATAATTGTAAAATTGGGACTGCTGGGATAAGGCAGTCCCTTTTTTGTAAAAACCAATTTTGAAATGAGAAACCAAAATTTTAATTAAAAAAAATATCGGATATTTGAAGCCGAAAAAATGTCCGCAACTTTATTACAAAAATACCTGCCCGAAAACACATTGCCCTTTCTGAAAAAATGGGTTGCCCATTTTTCTATTCACATAAAAATTACCAAAGACCGAAATTCCAAATTAGGCGATTATAGAAAATTGCCCGACAAATCACATCAAATCACCATTAATTCTACATTAGAACCACAATTGTTTTTCTTCGTTCTCACGCACGAATTGGCTCATCTTTTGGCATTTGAAAAATTTGGTTTTAGGATTGCACCACATGGCAACGAATGGAAACACACCTTCCGAAATATGCTTATAGAAAGTATCTCTGCCTACAAAACAGATTTGCAACCGATTATCATTAATTTCTCCAAATCTCCAAAAGCCAACTTTATGGCAAGTCCCGATTTGGTGGCTTATTTTGAAATTCATAAAATAGAGGAAAATCTAACTTGGGTGCAAAACCTTTCGCCCAACGAAAAATTTGTGTATAAAAAACAACAATATATTTTAATTAGAAAAATTAAAAAGAACTATCTTTGTAGAAATCTCAGTTCAGGATTAGAATACAGATTTAGTCCACTGGCACAAGTAGAACCTATTATTGAATAAAAAAATGTCCATATCTAACCAATATTGCGTAATAATGGCAGGAGGAATCGGTAGCCGATTCTGGCCAATGAGTACCGTGAAATTCCCAAAACAGTTCCAAGATATTTTGGGAACAGGACGCACGATGATTCAGCAGACTTTCGATAGAATCAGCCAAATTATCCCAGCGGAAAACATCTTTGTGATTACCAACAAAGAATATGTGGAACTCTGCAAAAACCAACTCCCAGAAATCCCGACAGAAAATATCGTGGGGGAACCAATGATGAAAAATACCTCTGCTTGCAATCTTTATATGGCAAACAAAATTGCAGACATCAATCCCGATGCTCAATTGGTGGTTTTGCCCGCAGACCATTTAATTTTAAAGGAAAATAAATTTATAGAGAAAATAAATCTGGCATTCCAAATCAGTTCCGAAAACGATTATTTGGTAACGCTCGGCATCACGCCAACTCGCCCCGATACGGGCTACGGCTACATACAATATCTGAATAATGATAAAGATGAGTTCTTCCAAGTAAAAACCTTTACCGAAAAACCAATTTTGGAAATTGCCAAAAGTTTTATAGAAAGTGGCGATTTCCTTTGGAATGCAGGCATTTTTGTTTGGAGTACCAAATCTATCCTAAAAGCATTCAACAGGTTTTTGCCAGAAATGGTGCAACAGTTCAATTCCTGCGAATATAATGCTGGAAAAGAAAATGATTGCATAGAAATCATTTATCCGAAAGTTGCCAAAATATCCATAGACAACGGGATTTTAGAAAAAGCTGAAAACGTGTACGTTATCCCTGCGGATTTGGGTTGGAGCGATTTGGGAACGTGGACTTCCGTTTATCAAAATGCGGAAAAAGATGAAAATCAAAATGCCATTAATTCCAAAAATATCCTTACCTACAACTCGGAAGGAAATATCGTAAGACTGAAAAACCCCAAAAAAGCAGCGATTATAGACGGACTGAAAAACTACATCATCGTAGATACCGAAAAATCTCTACTCATTTGTCCGATAGAAAACGACCA
>JAUNTR010000409.1 GCA_030538575.1 Cruoricaptor ignavus
AATTCTTCGCAAAACCAAAAGCAACGGAAGAAATAGTAGATGGAATTTTAAAAATTAGTAAATAGTAATTTAAGGGTAGAATTTATGTCCAAAATATATTTATATCGTATGACTCATATAGGAAATATTGCTAATATTCGCCAGTATGGCATCACGCATAGAAATTCTGTCAATAAAAACCCAAATTACATTTCTATTGGAGATTCTTCCATAATTAGTGTTAGAAACCAAAGATTAGTAGGAGACAAAAAATTAGGTGATTATATTCCGTTTTATTTTGGTAAAAGGATGCCGATGCTGTATGTTATCCAAAAAGGATTTAATGGTGTTTCTGTCATAGAGCCTCAGCAGATTATCTATTGCGTAACTTCTGTTGGAGAGATAGAAAAATCTCAAATCAATTTCCTTTTTACAAATGGGCAAGCGAATAGTTTTATTTCAAAAATATACAGAAAAGAAGACATTATAAATATTGAAAATTTAGTAGATTTTAAAGCCATTCAGGACAATTTTTGGAATGATGAGGAAGATACTGATAAAAAAAGAAGAAAAGAAGCGGAATTTTTGTTAGAAAGCGATTTGCCTTTTGCCAGAATTTTAGGCTTTGTTTGTTATAATGATATGGCTAAACAAGAGCTTTTAAAATATGATATTGATGAGAAAATGATAGCTGTGAAACCTAATTATTATTTTTAAATTATGATAGTATTTAAGGTAGGAAATTTATTAGAAAGTAATGCTGAAGCATTGGTAAATACTGTGAATACCCAAGGGATAATGGGCAAAGGGATTGCTTTGCAGTTTAAAAACCAGTTTCCAGAAAACTACAAAGCTTATGTAAAAGCCTGTGAAAATAATGAAATTGGGATTGGGAAATTATTTGTTTTTGAAGAAGAGACACTTCTCAGCGGAAAAAAAATGATTATAAATTTCCCTACAAAAACTACTTGGAGAAAGCCTTCGGAATATTCTTATATAGAAAAAGGCTTAGAGGATTTAGTAAAAATAATTAAAACCAAGAATATCAAAACTATTGCTATCCCACCTTTGGGTGCTGGAAATGGAGGTTTGGATTGGAATACAGTAAAAACTCTCCTCAAGAAATATTTGGCAAATTTGGATTGTGAAATTGAAGTTTTTGAACCCAGTAAGGACATTAAAGAAAAACTGAAAAAAGAAAGAGTAAGTCTTACACCAGCAAGAGCTATGTTGCTTTCCGTATTATATGATCTTGCAAGAAATGGAGAATTTGTTTCGGAGTTTTCCGCAGAAAAAACAGCTTATTTTTTGCAAAGAATGGGAGCAGAAGATGTTTTTAAATTAGAATATAAGCCTAATTTTTATGGACCTTATTCAGGGAAAATAAAACACGTATTATATTATTTGAATGGTAGTTATCTTATGGGGTATAGTGCAAAAGACAAAAAACCTTTTGAGAAAATAAATATTCTTTTCGATGCAGAAAAAGAGGTTATAGATTATTTGAACAAGCCAGAAAACCAAGAATTTTTGAATATCACAAATAAAACGAAATCGTTTTTATCTGGCTTTTATTCAGATTTTTCTTTCGAGTTGCTTTCTACCATTGATTTTATTAAGGAAAAAGAAAACGTCCATTCGGTTGAAAAAATCATCGAGGAAATGAAACGATGGAGTAATAGAAAACGGACACTCTTTACCACAGATTCGGACTATGTAAAAATAGCATTAGATAGAATAGAACAATATTTTTAGTAAAAATGAAAAACATTAGCACATATCAAAATTTCTACTTTGTTGGCATTGGTGGCATTGGGATGTCGGCAT
>JAUNTR010000410.1 GCA_030538575.1 Cruoricaptor ignavus
AATTCCCAAGATTTTCCCAACAAAGAAACACCTGCGGAAAAGCCAAAATCCCGATAAGATAACCGCCCAGATAATGCATTAATCCAAGACTGAAAACCATCTACATTCATATATAAAAACTTTAACGGAGAAGGATTTACAGTTGCAACTTCTATCTTATCTCGAACTTGCAGATACATTGTGCTGGCATCCAAATTCCATTTCCAAAGTTGTTCGGGTTTAGAAGAAAGGGAATAAAACAATGTCCCAGAATACGATTTTTCGGGTTGCAAATTTTCATTTCCTCGTATATCGTGGTTGGCATCTACAAAATAAGTGAACAGTTCCTCGAAGTTCGGATTGCGATTAGATGAGCCTACAATCGCCCGAAATTCGGAATAATCATTGATTTTATTTTTTAAAACCAAAGAAAAATTAGGTTGAGTTTTGAAGGTATCCGAGAAGTTAAATCGAAGCCCAGATCTTAGAAACCATTGGTCATTCAAATGTAATTCTGTAACGGCAAAAACACCTGCATTCAGGACTTTTTTCAGAATATTATTTCCACCGAAACTCGCTGTTGCCCAACCTGAAAAACCTTCTGTAAAATCGCCTTCGTAACCAACTTGAACATCCATTTTTTCAGATGAAATAAAGTTGCTAAGCGTTGCTCGGGAATAAATGGTTTTGGATTCGTAATAAGTATTTTTCGGATATCGAAAAGCCTCTTGCCTTTCAGGAATATCGAAAACATAATCTTGGTTTTGGCGTTTCTGTTTTTGGTAAGAAATATCGGCAGAGAAATCGGATTTTTCAAACAAAACAGTGCGAATATTGAAATGATGCAACATTCTATCGGTAAAATAATCTCTGTCGGTTGAAATGTACGTTCGCTCTCCACCTCCCAAATTTTGCGGTTGAACCAGCGGATTGTAATAATTTATTTTCTCTAAAAGATAATTGGCTTTATAAAAAAACTGAGTTTTAGAATTGCGAAATCTCAATAAAAATGCGGGATTTATTTGTTCTTTCGGTTGCCATTCGTAGCCTCTTTTATTATCTTGTACAAAATAATTTTTGCCTTGCTTCTCATTCCAAAATCCTTGAAAGTCATTTCTATTAAAGGAAAAATCTGCAAACCATTTCTCTGAAAAATTATGCGAAACACCGAAATTTTGTATATGTCTGCCTTTTCCGTAATCTATCCAATTGTATTCTTTTCCTACGGTTTCCTCCTGAACTGAGCCACGAAAATTCCATTTTTTTTGTGTATTTTTTTTGGTAATAATATTGATGACACCCACCATCGCATTATTCCCAAACTCCACTCCCATAGAGCCTTTCACGATTTCTATGCGTTCTATATTTTCTAAATTTATTTTCGTAAGGTCTATATTGCTACCCAAACCTGTGTCCCCAACCAACGGAATATTATCGACTAAAATTTTGGTATAATTCGCTCCCAATCCCAAAATATTGGCTTTGGAATCTCCAGAATTTTTATCGGGAATAATCATAATATTAAGGCTTTGGTTGAGAACTTCTGCCACATTATTTACTGCCATTTTCTGAATATCTGCCTCGCTGATAACTTCTACTTTATATAATGATTTCTTAATGGATTGCGGACTAAATTGCCCAGTAACCACCACTTCCTCAATATTTCCCATCAGGCTGTCTTTTTTTTGCGCTTCCATAAAACACAAGCAACTCACTGTAAATAAAGATGTTACAACTATATTAGTCTTAGTTTTTTTCACGGATTGAAATAATTTTCAGCAAATTTAATAATTTTATTTAGAATAATTAAAAATAA
>JAUNTR010000411.1 GCA_030538575.1 Cruoricaptor ignavus
TAGATGAAGGACACGTTACCGATTCTTTGGGAAGAAAAATAGATTTCCGAAATACAATTATCATTTTGACATCCAACATCGGAACTCGGGATTTGAAGGACTTTGGAGATGGTGTAGGATTTGGTACTTCGGCAAAAAAATCCAGTAGCGATGCAAGAGCCAGAGCAACTATAGAAAATGCTTTGAAAAAAGCCTTCGCTCCAGAATTTTTGAATAGAATAGATGATATCATTATATTCAATGCATTGGAGCAAGACGACATCAAAAAGATTATCGATTTGGAACTTTCCAAACTTTTCGGCAGATTAGAAAAACTGGGCTACAAACTGCAACTGACAGAGGATGCCAAAGATTTCATTGCAGAAAAAGGTTGGGACAAAGATTTCGGAGCAAGACCGCTAAAACGTGCCATACAAAAGTATATAGAAGACACACTTGCGGAATTGCTTGTGAACAAGCAAATTGGCGAAGGCGAAACTGTAACGCTTACAATGAACGAAACCAAAGATGGTCTGGTAAAAGCAGAAACCGAAATATTAGAAGCCTAAAATAATATGACCAAATTTGCAATTCTCGGCTTTGGGTTTATGGGGAAAAAACATTTCGATATTATCGAAAAAAATCCCCATACAACCCTTGTCGCAATTATAGATAACAATGTAGAAAACCAAAATCCGGACACTGAATATTACCAGTGTCTGGATTCTTTTCTAGAGCAAAAACCAGAAGTAGATATTGTGCTAATTGCAACGCCAAATGTTGCACATTTCGCTGAAGCCCAACAACTTTTACAAAATGGCTACAATGTGTTTTTAGAAAAACCTTATTGTCTAAAAAAAGAGGAAACCGAAATCCTAACCCAAACAGCAGAAAAACACAAAAAAAATATTTTCTTTTCCAACCAAAACCGATATTCGGAGATTTCTAAATTTTTAAAAAAAATACAAGAAGACGGGCTTTTGGGGGAAATTTATCTTTTGCAAACCAACCTCTTTTGGTCTCGGAATGCAAACTACTATCAGCCTAATTCTTGGAAAGGAAAAAAGGATAAAGATGGTGGAACGCTTTACACTCAGTTTTTCCATTTTATAGATTTGATAATGTGGATTTTTGGTGAAATACATATTACAAACGTGAATGCTAAAACCCTGAAACATAAAGATATTGTAGAAATAGAAGATACAGGAAACGTTGTATTCGGATTCGAAAATGGAAACGGTATTGGCGTACTGAATTTTTCTACGGCAGTTTATGATAAAAACTTTGAAAGTTCGATGACGATTATTGCTGAAAAAGGCACGGTAAAAATCGGCGGACAATATTTTGATGAGATAGAATATTGCAATATCAAAGATTTTGATTTGGGAACTTGCAACATCACAAAAACGAGTAATGCCGATAATCTAAACGAAATGATTTCCCAAATCTCTCAAAAACACAACAATTTTTCCAACGAGGGATTTTCCCAAAGTTTTTCCGTTGTGAAAAAGATAGAAGAAATTTATAACTTTAATTAAAAAAAATGAAAAAAACAGCTATTATTTTCGGTGCATTGTTTACCGTTTTTTCGTGCAACAATCCTACACAAAAAGAGCAAAAATTATCAACAGAAGATTTTTCTTTGGTTGGCAAATCGGTTTCCTTGTCTTATCCCGATTTCAAGGCAGATATTTCTTATTCATCCGACAGCATATTGCATTGGCGAACCATTCAACCTGATGGCAATGCGGAAAACGGCGATGAAAAAATGAATATGAAGAAAATAGCCGATTCCTTATTTTTTGTAAATT
>JAUNTR010000412.1 GCA_030538575.1 Cruoricaptor ignavus
TCCAAAAGTTGCTCTTCGGTAATTACCAAAGGCGGAGCCAAACGGATGATGTTGCCGTGTGTTGGTTTCGCTAAAAGTCCGTTTTCCTTCAAAGCTACACACAAATTCCAAGCAGTAGGAGAGTGCTGAGAGTCATTGATGATGATGGCGTTTAGCAATCCTTTTCCACGAACGGAATGTATCAAATCGGTTTTTTCTATGATTTTTGCAATTTCCTTACGGAAAAGTTGTCCCAGTTTTTCGGCTCTTTCCGATAGTTTTTCATCTTCCACAACATCCAAAGCTGCCATTGCCACAGCACAAGCCAAAGGATTTCCGCCAAACGTAGAACCGTGTTGTCCCGGGTGAATTACATTCATCACCTCATTATCCGCCAAAACCGCAGATACAGGATACATTCCGCCAGAAAGGGCTTTTCCTAAAATCAAAATATCGGGTTGTACATTTTCGTGATGACAAGCGATAAGTTTTCCTGTTCGGGCAATTCCTGTTTGCACTTCATCGGCAATAAAAAGCACATTGTATTTTTTACAAAGTTCAGAAGCTTGTTTCAGAAAACCTTCATCAGGAACGTAAACTCCAGCTTCGCCTTGTATAGGTTCTACCAAAAACGCAGCGATATTTTCGGCATCTTTTTTCAAAGTGTCTTCCAGTTGAGACAAATCGTTGTAAGGAATTTTGATGAATCCCGGAGTGAAAGGTCCGTAATTATTGTGAGCATCAGGGTCGTTGGAGAATGATACGATTGTGGTTGTTCTTCCATGGAAATTGTTTTCGCAAACGATAATTTTCGCATCATTTCCGTGTATTTTTTTTACTTCATAAGCCCATTTCCGTGCTAATTTTATGGCAGTTTCCACAGCTTCTGCACCCGAATTCATCGGTAAAACTTTATCAAAACCGAAAAGTTTGGTGATTTTTTTCTCGTATTCTCCTAATTTAGAATTGTAAAATGCTCTGGATGTTAATGCCAATTCATTAGCTTGTTTTACCAAAGCTTCTACGATTTTCGGATGAGAATGTCCTTGGTTCACAGCAGAATAAGCGGAAAGGAAATCGAAGTATTTCTTGCCTTCTACATCCGAAACATAAACGCCTTCGCCTTTTTCTAAAACCACAGGAAGTGGATGATAATTGTGTGCACCGTGTTGGTCTTCTAAATTGATGTAATAATCAGAATTTTTCTTTTGAGAATGAGCTGTTGCCATATTTTTTTAAGTTTCTACAAATTTAGACATTTAATGTTGGATATAAAAAACAAAAACCGCCATAATGACGATTTTTGTTTGATATTAATTAATATTTTAATGCTCGTAGCTTTTATCCATTACAAAAGTTTCCATAAATTTTGTGGTATAATTTCCTTCCACAAAATCTGTATCTTCCATCAATTGTCTATGGAAAGGGATGGTTGTTTTTACACCTTCTATATAGAATTCTTCCAACGCACGTTTCATTTTCGCAATGGCTTCTTCTCGGGTTTGTGCCGTGGTAATCAGTTTTGCAATCATAGAATCGTAATTGGACGGAATGCTATATCCCGAATACACGTGTGTATCTACTCTCACGCCGTGTCCACCTGGAATATTTAGACGGGTGATTTTCCCTGGACTTGGTCGGAAATCGTTATAAGGGTCTTCCGCATTTATTCTACATTCAATAGAGTGCATTTTCGGGAAGCGGTTTCCACCAGTAATTGGAGCTCCAGCTGCCAATAAAATTTGCTCTCTTATTAAATCAAAATCTGTAACTTGCTCGGTAATTGGGTGTTCTACTTGTATTCTGGTAT
>JAUNTR010000413.1 GCA_030538575.1 Cruoricaptor ignavus
CTGTTTTTTTCTGAAAATATAAAGTCTTCAGAATCAACATTATTAAGGATATTCGGATTGAAATATTTTACCTATTTCCCCTTCTCCGTACACGCTTTCACAAACGCTATAAAAAGCGGATGAGGTGTTGCAACTGTACTCTTATATTCAGGGTGATATTGCACACCGATGTAGAAAGGATGGTCTTTCAGTTCCAAAGTTTCCACCAATTTGGTATCGGGATTTAGTCCTGTTGGGATAAAACCATTATCCTCGAAATCGGTTTGATAATCGCTATTGAACTCGTATCTGTGTCTGTGGCGTTCCGAGATATTTTTCGTTCCGTAGATTTCCGCTAACATCGAGTTGTTTTTTAGGGAGCATTTCCACGCACCAAGACGCATTGTTCCGCCTTTATCTACCACATTTTTTTGGTCTTCCATTAGGGAAATTACAGGTTGTTCGCAAGCTATATCAAACTCCATAGAGTTGGCTTTTTCCAAACCGAGAACGTTTCTCGCAAATTCTATCGTCATAATCTGCATCCCGAGGCAAATGCCCAAAAGCGGGATTTTATTTTCCCGAGCATATTTTGCTGCGGAGATTTTCCCTTCAATACCACGATCGCCAAATCCTGGTGCAATCAGCATTCCATCTATTCCTGCAAAAGTTTCAGCAATGTTATCAGAATTAAGGTCGCCACTGTACACCCAACGAATCTTTACTTCCGTTTCTTGTTCCGCACCTGCGTGGATAAAGGCTTCGGCAATAGATTTGTAAGAATCTTGAAGCGAAACATATTTTCCCACCAAAGCAATTTCTATTTTCCGTTTCGGGTTTTTATATTTTTTAAGGAAATTCTTCCAGTCTTCCAAATCAGAAGCATTTTTTTCTTCTAAACCAAGTTCCTTTAAAACCACTTCATCAAATTTTTGTTTTTGAAGCTCCAATGGCACTTGGTAAATCGTTTCGGCATCCATACATTCGATAACATTATCGCTTGGCACGTTGCAAAACTGTGCGAGTTTGGCTCTTACATCTTTCGGGATTTTATGTTCCGAGCGGCAAACCAAAACATCGGCTTGTATGCCACTTTCCATTAATTGTCTTACCGAATGTTGCGATGGTTTTGTCTTCAACTCGCCACTCGCAGAGAGATACGGCAATAATGTGAGATGAATAACCATTGAGTTTTTTTCGCCCAATTCCCACTTCAATTGGCGAACAGATTCTATATAAGGCAAAGATTCTATATCTCCCACAGTTCCACCGATTTCGGTAATAATAATGTCGTAATTTCGGTTGGCAAGGATTTTTATTCTTCGCTTTATCTCATTGGTAATGTGTGGGATAACTTGTACCGTTTTCCCAAGGAAATCGCCTTTTCTTTCTTTTTCTATTACGGTCTGGTAGATTCTTCCCGTTGTAACATTATTGTTTTGCGAGGTCGGGGAATCCAAAAATCTTTCGTAGTGTCCCAAATCCAAATCGGTTTCCGCACCGTCTTCGGTTACATAGCATTCGCCGTGTTCGTAGGGATTTAGCGTTCCTGGATCGATATTGATGTAAGGGTCTAATTTCTGTATCGTAACATTAAAGCCTCGTGATTTTAGGAGAAGTCCCAAAGATGCGGCAACAATTCCTTTCCCTAAGGATGAAGTAACACCTCCTGTTACAAAGATGTATTTCGTATTCTTTTTGCTCATTAGATTTAGGTTTGGGCAAAATTAAACGAAAAAACAATGCGAGGCAATTTTTTATTCCTATTTTTGCAACCGAGAAAAAATAATCGTTAATTAATCACTATT
>JAUNTR010000036.1 GCA_030538575.1 Cruoricaptor ignavus
CAAAAGTTTATAGCGACCAATGGATGGCAGAGCAAGGTTTCCTTAATAATTGTGTTCACAATTATGACGAAGTCTTTAAAACTGAATATATTAAGTAAGGCTCTATAAACCAACAAACATTTAAAATTTATAATAATTAAGCTTTTGTTTGTTGTTGCAGAGATAAAAAATATGGATAATTTTTAAACGAAGTCGTTAAAAAGTTATCCATTTTTTTTAATCTAAAACAAGGGTTGATTTCACTTCTTCAAACTTTGCTAATCTTCTCTTCGTAAAAAGCTCTAAAAACTTTCTACACCATTGGTGTAAATTTGTTCAAATAAAAAACATTTGGTATCTAATTAAACTTTTTAAGCTATAGTTTAATTAGATACCAAATGAATAAGAGTTATCAGATAAAATTAGTGGCTGGTTTTTACAATTTCATCAGGATTATGTTTGTGTTTGAAGAGTACAGCAAATAAGATAGTGATTACCAATGCGTAAAGTGCAAATGTAACCCAGATATTTTGCCAATCTCTCAAAAATATAGGTTTGGATAAAACATCGTTGGCTAAGATTTCTATATTTTTAGATTTTAAGAAAGATAGAAAATGCTC
The DNA here is from genome assembly GCA_030538575.1 of Cruoricaptor ignavus. GTDB lineage: Bacteria > Bacteroidota > Bacteroidia > Flavobacteriales > Weeksellaceae > JAUNTR01. Next base: position 600 of record JAUNTR010000036.1, read on the forward strand.
GTTGCTTGTTGTTGTGTCTAAATAATTTGCCAATTCGCCAGCACTTTGATAAGAGTTGGTGAAATATTTACCGATAAGCCATCCCGAAGTAAGACTTCCCAAAACTGCACCGAAACCATTGGTCATCATCATAAATAAACCTTGTGCGGAAGAGCGTATTTTGGAATCGGTGTTGGTTTCCACGAAAAGTGAACCCGAAATATTGAAAAAATCAAACGCCATACCGTAAACGATACAAGATAAAATAATCATCCAAAGTCCTGTTTGTGGGTCTCCGAAAGCGAATAAACCGAAACGCAATACCCAAGCAAACATAGAAATCAGCATAACGGTTTTGATGCCATATTTCCTCAAAAAGAAAGGAATTGCCAGAATAAAGAGCGTTTCCGAGATTTGCGAAATCGACATAATAATCGTAGAAATCCTAACAACTATGGAATCTGCGTATTTCGGAAAATGTTTAAACTCGTCCAAATAGACATCTCCATAAGCGTTCGTTAATTGTAATGCTGCACCCAAAAACATAGAGAAGATGAAGAACAACGCCATTTTGTAACTTTTGAATAGTTTAAAGGCATCTAATCCTAAAATCTGTGCAATGCTGGAATTTCTATTAATGAGTTTTTGTGGTGGACATTTCGGTAAAGTAAATGCGTAAATCCCTATAAATAAGGCTGCTGCACCTGCAATATAGAATTGATATTCGTTGGCTTTGTTTCCTGTGAGATTGGTAATCCACATCGCAACAATAAAACCAACAGTTCCCCAAACTCGTATCGGTGGGAAATCCTTAACCACATCTGCACCTTTACTTTTTAATAATGTATAAGAAATCGAATTATTCAATGCGATGGTTGGCATATAAAAACACATTGCTAAAAGCATTATCCAAAAGAAATCTCCAGGATTAGCAACTTGTGGTAAATAGAATAAAACTGCACCGTAGGCAATTTGCAAAATCCCGTAAAGACGCTCGGCATTTATCCATCGGTCAGCTAAAATCCCTGCAATGGTCGGCATAAGGATAGATGCAAATCCCATCGTGCTAAATACAGCACCAAACCTTTCGCTTTCCCATTCTTTTGTTCCAAACCAATAGTTCGCAATGGTAATGAGCCACGCTCCCCAAACGAAAAACTGAAAAAAATTCAGTATCGTTAATCGTAATTTGATATTCCTCTCAACAACGTTATTCTTAGTCTTTATTTTTATTTCTTTTTTTTATTTCTTCTTGAAGTTCCAATGCGGTATCAAAGTCTTCATCTTTTACGGCTTGTTGCAAAAGTTCTTGTAAACCTTCCAGCGACAAATTTTCCAAACCATCGGATTCTGATGAGAAATGCTCTGTTTGTGTTTCGGGTTGTTCTTCGGAAAGTTCAAATTCCAACAAAATTCCCGCTTCATTCAGCACTTCTGCTGTGGTGTATATTGGTGCATCAAACCGAACTGCCATCGCAACAGCATCGGAGGTTCTGGCATCCATCGTGAGTTCTTCGCCTGTCAATTTATTTTTAAAATTAACATTCGAGAAAAAAACGCCATCCACAATCTGATAAATTAATACAGAAATCATATCAAAATTAACCGATTTTACAAATGCCGAAAACAAATCGTGAGTAAGCGGTCTTGGCGGTTGGATGTCTTTTTCTAATCCTAAAGAAATAGATTGTGCCTCGAAATTGCCAATAACCACGGGCAATTTCACAGATGTTTCTATATGTTCCAAAAGTAGTGCATAAGCACCGCTTTGGGTTTGGCTATAAGAAATGCCCCTAATGATGAGCTGTTTGTAATCCATAGAACAAATATAAGGATAATTCATTAAATTTAATGAATGTGATTTTAAAGTTTAAAAACTAAAAGCAAATTTCATTTTTTATTTGAAATCAAACTTTGAAAAAAGGAATAAGCAATCTATCTGCATTTTTCGGCAAAACTGAAAATATTTCCCAACTTTATTTCGGATATTCCGTTGGATTTTATTTTAGAAGAGTTTATCATCGCTTGGGCAAGAACTTCCGTAGGCAATGGTTTTTGGCTTTGCAGTAATCCCAATTTATTAGCGAATTTTATAATTTTCCCACCTAAAACTTCACCACCTCTGTCGGAGTTTTTACGCTCCAACATTCCTGGTTGGAACAACGTGATTTTATCGAAATGCAAGGCTTTTACAGATTCTTCCAACTCGCCTTTCATTCGAGAGTAGAAGATTTTAGATTTGGGATTTGCACCGTATGAGGAAACCAAAATATAATCTGGAACATCATTATCCTTCGCAGCTTTTGCAAAATTATATTGGTAATCGAAATCTATTTTTCGTTGTGCTTCTTTGCTTCCTGCGGCTTTCAGAGTTGTGCCAAGGCAAGAAAACGCTACATCACCTTTTACCAAATTTTTCCATTTTTCTGGTTCATCAAAGTTGATGATATGGGTTTTCAATTTATCATTTTCTATATCCAAAGGTCTGCGTACGAAGATGTTTACTTCCTCAAAATCATTATCGTTCAGTAGTTTACGAACTAAATCTTTCCCTGTGGCACCTGTTGCACCAATTACCAATGCTTTCATTAAATATCAAATATAATCCCCGAAATTACAATTTTTTTTATTAATATTGAATTTTAAAATCTGCAAATAATGGAAATTGATGAAATAAGAGAATATTGCTTGTCGAAAAAAGGAGCAACGGAAAGTATGCCGTTTGATGATATTCATTTAGTTTTTAAGGTCGGTGGGAAAATATTTGTACTGATACCTTTGGATAAGCATCCAACGGTGTTTTCGGCAAAGGCAAATCCTGAATGGAGCGAAGAACTTCGGGAGGAATATCCGCAAATTTACGGAGCATTTCATATGAATAAAAAACATTGGAACAGCGTAGTTTGCGAAGGTTTGAAACGTAGTTTGATTACCCAAATTATCGACCATTCTTACGATTTGGTTTACGCCTCTCTTACCAAAAAAATAAAGGCAGAAGTAGATGCAAACGATTTAATTTAAAACTTAAATTGCTCTGTAATTCGCTTGTCCTCATCTAATCTTTTGATGAGTTGTTCCAGGTTTTCAAACTTTATCTCATCGTGCAAAAAATCTCGGAAACAAACCTTTATCTTTTCATCATAAATTTGGTCATCAAAATCCAAAATATGCACTTCCGTAGTTAGCTGTTCACCATTTACAGTTGGGTTAGTTCCTACGCTTAGCATTCCTTTATATTGTTTGTTTTTCACAAAAACATCCACGATATACGCTCCTTTTTTTGGGAGCAATTTTATAGGGTCGGTTTCTATATTTGCTGTTGGATAACCAATGGTTCTTCCCAATTTTTTACCGTGAATTACTTTTCCCGATAAAGGATAATTGTAGCCCAACATCTCATTGGCAATAAGGATGTTACCTTTTTCTATCGCATTTCTTATTTTAGTTGATGAGATATGTTCTTGGTGTATGTTTATCGCTTCCATTTGTTCTACTTCAAAACCCAATTCGGGAGCTAAATTTTGCAATAGTTGGAAATTCCCACTTTTATTTTTCCCAAAAACGTGATCGTAACCAATGATAAGATGTTTCACGTTTAGTTGTTCTACCAAGATTTTTTCAACAAATTCTTTACCTGTCAGATTTCGGAATGGTTCATTAAATTCTTTCAAAAAAAGATTTTGTATTCCTGTTTTTTTTATCAGTTCTGTTTTTTCTTCAATCGTATTCAGAAGTTTTAAATCTTCATCGGGATTGAAAACAAGCCTTGGATGAGGCCAAAAAGTAAGCACAGCACTTTCCAATTGCTTTTTGTTGGCAACCTTATTTATTTCGGTTAAAATACTTTGGTGTCCTTTGTGTACGCCATCGAACATTCCCAAAGACAATGCCAAAGGTTGTGTAGAAGGATGGTCGGAAAAGTGCTTGTAAACGTTCAACTATAAAAAATTTGGTTGCAAAAATAACAAAAGTTTTATAATATTTATGACGTACTTTTTATCAATGCAAAAAAATCAATCTCAACCTTTTGCTTTTTTCCAAAGTTCAGCGAATTGTATAAAATCGGTTACAGAAAGCTCTTCCGCACGTTTGTCCATAAATTCGTGGTTTTTCAATTCCTCTGGAATATCAAGCGGTTTTAGGGCGTTAGATAATTTTTTTCGCCTTTGGTTGAAACCTGTTTTTACAATTTGTTTAAAAAGAATTTCGTTTCCTGCCAAGCCTTCTTTTGGGTTTCGGGTTAATTTTATCATTCCCGATTTTACTTTTGGTGGAGGATTGAAAACGTTTTCGTGTACCGTAAAAAGGTAAGTTACATCATAATACGCTTGTACCAAAACCGAAAGAATGCCATAATCTTTGGTTCTTGGTACGGCAGCGGTTCGCTCGGCAACTTCCTTTTGGAACATCCCAACCATCTCTGGGATTTGCGAATAGAAATCTATAATTTTAAATAAAATTTGTGACGAAATATTGTAAGGGAAATTCCCGATAACAGCCAAAGGTTTTCCGTTTGAAAATGCAAAATCAGTTTTCAGGAAATCACCGATAAAATTGGTTTCGGTAATTGCGTTGTAGTTGGTTTTCAGATATGTTATGGATTCAGTATCTATTTCTGCTAAAAAAAGATTATCGGTTTTTTCCAAAAGATATTTGGTGAGTACACCTGTTCCTGGACCAACTTCCAAAGTAGTTTCGTAATCGCTAAAAGACAAGGCTTCCACGATTTTTTTTGCAATATTTTCATCGGTTAAAAAATGTTGTCCCAGATGTTTTTTAGCTTTTACGTTCATTCCGTTTTTTATTTAGGTTGAAGGAAGTAGAGTTTTCCTCAAAAATTATTTCTTCGATTTTCGGCAAATTTCGGAAGATTTTTTCTAATTTAGCCGAAAAATTTTATTTCATGGCAAAAACCGTAGATGATTTTAACAAAAGAAGATTGCGATCCAGTAATATTACGGTCGTTATATCCATTGCATTAGTGCTTTTTTTGTTGGGATTAATGGGATTAATTTTAATCAACGCACAAAAATATTCGGATTATATTAAGGAGCAATTGGTTGTAAATGCTTACTTCGATGACAACTTCGATGTGAAAGATTCTGCAAAAATTGTAAAGTTAGAGAAAGAAGCTTTTGCAAAAATGCAGACTTTAGAACCTGTAAAAAAAGCAACTTACATTACCAGAGAAATGGCGAGTGCAGAAGCTAAGAGCAGTATGGGAATAGATAGCGAAGCCTTGTTCGATACGAATATTTTCCCATCCTCTATCGAGGTTGCTTTGAAGCCAGAATATGTAGATCCTGCGAAAATAGACGAGGCGATAAAGCAACTTTCTACCGTTCCTGGGATTGTAGATGTGAAGAACAATAGTTCGCTAATGGTGGATGTTTACAACAATCTAAACCGAATTTTGAAATGGATTCTCGGCTTTTCGATTTTGTTTTTGGTTTTAGCAGTAGTTCTTATTAATAATTCAATTCGATTGAAAATTTTCTCCAAACGTTTCATTATCAAGACAATGCAACTTGTAGGAGCAAGACGTAGGTTTATTTTGAAACCATTTATAAAAGAGGCCATCATCCTTGGGTTGTTGGGTTCTGTATTGGGAATTTTGGTATTGTTTGGCGTTTGGTATTATTTTACCAACGAAATAGGACAGGAGTTTGTACAAAACGATCCACAATATCTTTGGTTGATGTTGTTGGTTTTTGGTGTCGGGATTTTAATTACCGTAATCAGTACAATATTTGCAACTTGGCGATTTTTGAAATCGAATATAGACGATTTATATTATAATTAAAATGACAAAGAAAAAGCAAAAATATTCCCAAACTTCTAATGAAAAGCATGATAATGTATTTTATTTTGGGAAAGAAAACTATCGTTGGATGCTCATCGGTTTAGCGATGATTTTACTTGGATTTGCATTGATGATGGGAGCTGATGCTAATACGGTAGATGGGAAATTCGACCCAAATTCTTGGAACGACGGCATATTTTCTATCCTTAGGATTAGGATTGCACCACTACTTGTTGTATTGGGTTTTGTAGTGGAAATTTATGCGATTTTAAAAAGAAGTAAATAAAATTTATAAAAATACAATCAACTTTGTCGAGGTTTATTTTTTTTAACTTAGGCAAAGTTTTTTTAATACAATTGAAATAAAAATTTATGGATTTATTCAAAGCAATTATCATTGCAATTATAGAAGGACTTACGGAATATTTGCCAGTATCGTCCACCGCACATATGATTTTCACCAGTTCGATGTTTGGTATTCAAGAAGATGAATTTGTGAAAATGTTCCAAGTTTCCATACAATTTGGTGCCATATTAGCCGTTGTTTTTCTGTATTGGAAAAAGTTTTTCGATTTCAGCAATCTTCAATTTTATTTTAAATTGGCAGTTGCTGTGCTTCCCGCTTTGGGATTAGGTTATTTGTTCGATGATTATATAGAAGCCGTTTTGGGAAATCCTATTCCTATTGCAATCGTTCTTATTTTAGGAGGATTTGTACTTTTATTTATAGATAAAGTATTTACCAACCCTCAAATTTTAGATGAAAAAGGCGTTACTTACAAAAAAGGTTTGATTATCGGTTTTTGGCAATGTTTAGCAATGATGCCAGGTATGAGCCGAAGTGCCGCATCTATTATCGGAGGAATGCAACAAAAACTTAGCAGAAAAGCCGCTGCGGAATTTTCTTTCTTTTTGGCTGTTCCAACAATGTTGGCTGTAACGGTTTACTCTCTTTTCGTGAAAAAATGGGGCGAAGGCGAAATTCAACAAAAAGGCTACGAAATGATTTTGGAAAGTAGCGATAATATGATTGCCTTTTTGGTGGGAAATGTTGTTGCTTTTGTAGTTGCGGTAATCGCCATAAAATTTTTCATCGGAGTTTTAACTAAATATGGTTTCAAACCTTGGGGTTGGTATAGGATTATTGTTGGGATTGCTTTGTTAATTTACTTTACAATGTTTCAGTAAGTTATGAATTTGGAAGACTTGCAAAACGGACAAATTCTTTTGGTTGATAAACCTTTGGATTGGACTTCTTTCCAAGCTGTAAATAAACTAAAATTCAAGATAAAAAGAGAGTTTAAACTCAAAAAAATAAAAATAGGACACGCTGGAACGCTTGATCCTAGAGCGACAGGTTTGCTGATTGTTTGCACAGGGAAATTTACCAAGAAAATTCCCGAAATACAAGATGCCCCGAAAGAATATCGAGCAGAAATAAAAATTGGTGTGCAAACCGAATCTTACGACACCGAAAAACCTGAAATTTTACAAACCGATTTTACCCATATTTCGGAGGATTTTATCTTGAAAACGTTGGATGCTTTTGTTGGCGAAATAGACCAAAAACCGCCTATTTTTTCAGCTCTGAAAATAGATGGAGAAAGAGCTTATAACCTCGCAAGAGCGGGAGAACAAGTGGAAATAAAAAGCCGAAAAATCACCATATATTACATTAATGATATAGAGGTAGATTTGCCTTTTATTCGCTTTACAGTTGGTTGTTCCAAAGGAACGTATATTCGCAGTTTGGCACACGATATAGGGCAGAGTTTGGGAGTTGGAGCTTACCTTTTTAATCTCAGAAGAACCAAAATAGGAGTATATTGCGTAGAAGATGCTTCAACAGAACTATTAACCAATGAATATCGTTTTAATAATGAAGAATAATCTTTATATTTTTCTTTTCCTTTGCTGTACAACATTAGGATTGGCTCAGGAAAAACCAAATTATAAACTTGGGTTTTTCACTTCTTTGCAGGCAGATATGGCTTTTGATTTGGGAACAATTCTTCGCCCAAACCGAGATGCAAACGATTATTATTCTCAATATGATGATGATAAAACTTACTTCACCTATGGTTTTAATGCACAATTAGGTTACCAACCACTCAATTGGTTTGCTTTGGCGGGAGGAATTCGTTATGCTTATATAACATCAAAATACCATAACCTCTATTGGACTATTCAACCGTATTTTTTCATTACAGACCCGATGGATAAAGACTTTGGTTATTTTACCCTTACTCTCGGAAGTCAATTTAATAAAACTCAAGGACTTTCGAATAATGGTTTTTTGGGAATTGGTATCGGTAAATTTGATTTAGTAAATGATAGATTTGCCCAAAAAATTCAAATCAATTTAGATGTTCAATCCGCTGATTAACCAGTTTGGTTTATAGGTATTTCCTACGGTGTTGTTTTATTTAGTAATAAAAAATTATAGTATTTTAAATGGAGAAAATCCGTATCAATAAATATTTATCTGAAGTTGGCTATTGTTCCCGAAGAGCGGCTGATAAACTTTTGGAAGAGGGCAGAATTACCATTAATGGAAAAATTCCCGAATTGGGAACTAAAATTTCTGATGAGGATGAGGTTTGTGTAGATGGCGTTTCTATAAAAAAACAAGAGGAAGATTTTGTGTACATCGCCTTTAATAAACCCATCGGAATTGTTTGTACAACCGATACCAAAAGGGAGAAAAATAATATTGTAGATTACATAAACCATCCCAAGCGTATTTTCCCAATCGGGCGACTGGATAAACCGAGCGAAGGTCTTATTTTGCTAACATCTGATGGAGATATTGTGAATAAAATCCTAAGAGCCAGGAACAACCACGAGAAAGAATATATCGTAAGAGTGGACAAACCGATTACGCCGATTTTTATAGAAAAAATGAAAAACGGCGTGCCGATTTTAGATACCGTAACCCGAAAATGCGAGGTGGAGAAAATAGATGCTTTTACGTTCCGAATTATTTTAACACAAGGGCTTAATCGCCAAATTCGTAGAATGTGCGAGTATCTTGGTTATGAAGTAAAAAAACTGAAACGCATAAGAATTATGAATATAAAGTTGGATTTACCTGTCGGAAAGTGGCGAGATTTGTCCAATGAGGAAATGAAACAACTCAACCTTTTAATTCAAGATTCTCATAAAACTTTCTAAAAATTTAAGTGAAATTAAAGTCGATTTTTGCAAATAATTGTTACCAAGCAATTTCGGTTTTTCCTTTTTCATTAAGGAAATTATTGATTTTAGAAAAAGGTCGGCTTCCGAAAAATCCCCTGTGAACCGAGAACGGAGAAGGATGCGCCGATTTCAAAATGAAATGTTTGTTAGGATTTATCAGCATTTCTTTTTTCTGTGCAAAAGCTCCCCAAAGTACAAAAACCACATTTTCCTTCTTTTCCGAAATTTCTTTTATTATAAAATCGGTAAAAGTTTCCCAGCCCAAATCCTTATGAGAATTGGGAGAATGGGCTTTTACGGTAAGCGTAGCATTTAGGAGTAGAACGCCTTGTTTCGCCCAATCATTCAGTTCGTTGGTTGTTTTTGCAATTCCCAAATCATCATATAATTCTTTGTAAATATTTTTCAGCGATGGCGGAACTTTCACTTCATCGGAAACCGAAAAGCAAAGTCCATTGGCTTGTTTTTCACCGTGATAAGGATCTTGCCCGATGATAACGACTTTCACATCTTCAAAAGGCGTGAGTTCCAACGCTTTGAAAATTTCATTCTTCGGAGGAAAACATTGGGTAGAAGCGTATTCCGATTTTACTTTTTGCCAAAGATTTTGGAAATATTCCGAGTTTTTTATCGGATGCAAAATTTCAGTCCAAGTCATTTTGTTACAAAATTTTAAACCACGAAAATACAAAAATAAAAAATGCCCGACTATTAAAATTGGGCATTTTGTTGTCTATTTATCAATAAAATTATTTTTCTTTCACGAATTTTTCTTCACCATTTATGTAAAGAATTCCCTTCTCATCATCATATTTATAATCATCATTTTGGAAAGTGCCGTCTTCCGATTTATCCAAAATAATAGTGTGTTCTCTTTCTGCAAGAAAAATTTCAGCCTTATTTTTATCAGCATCTACAATTGCAAAAGCACTAATTACGGCATCATTTTCGTTTTGTTGAACAGGGTTTAGGCGAGTTCCTACATTGAAAACTTGTATGCAATCTTGTTTCAACTCACTCCAAGTTTCTCCTGCTGCACCGTTGCAACCGTGGCTGTCTTCTGCAAGACCAATTGGTTTTTCCTCAGTTTGTTGCTCTGCATTCTCGTTTTTATTAGAATTACAAGCCACCATAAAAGTTGCGGATAAAGCAACCAAAGCTAATTTTTTCATTTTGTATAAATTTCAATATCTGATGTCAAATTTTGTACCAAGTTTTTAATTAAAAGTTAGAAACCTCAGTTTTTTTGTTTGGGATGGCAGTTTCTAAAATCATTTAGTATATATTGCTTTTTACTTTTTGCATCGTGTCATTACAATCATCTTGTATCTAAAAAAATATCTCATTACTTTTGCAAAGTGTTAATAAAAAAAGAAGATTACAAAGAATTGGAATTTCCGGAACTGCTTTCGGAGATTTCACCCTATGCTTATTCGCCAAAAATCGCCGAACAAATTTTGCAATTGCGACCAATGGCAATAAATGAAGCCGAACTTTCATTAAAAAAAACATCGGAGTTTTTGAGCAGTTTTCAGAGTGAAAACATCATTCCGTTCAATGAATATGAAGATATAGAAAGCGAGCTGAAACTGATGCTTATCGAAAATTTTCGATTGGAAAATAAAGCATTCGGAAAAATAAAATCTATTACCGAGCAAATTGGCAGATTGCAAAAATTTTTTCCCACTTTGCCAGAAACTTTTCCTAATCTGTTGGAGGAAGTAAAAGATTTGGATTTTCGGAAAGAAATTATTGATAAAATCGACAAAGTTTTCAACCGTTTCGGGGAAGTGAAAAGCGATGCTTCGTCTATCCTAAAAACATTGCGAACCGAAATACAACACGCCAAAAAAGCGATAGACGAAAACTTCAATAGAGCACTTACCACACACGCCGATTTGTTGGAAGATATTCGGGAAACCATTATCGAAGACCAAAGAGTTTTGGCTGTAAAATCGGGATTTAAGAAAAGGGTTTCGGGTAGAGTTTTAGGCGTTTCCAAAACAGGTTCTATCACTTATATACAGCCTGATAGCGTGGTGAAACATTATTTCAAACTTCGGGAAAATCAGGAAGAAGAGAAAAAAGAAATCGACAAAATCCTAAGACAATTAACCGCAGAGATTTCTGAATTTCAGCCGCAATTGTCGGATTATCAGAACTATATTTTTAGTTTAGATATTACAAGAGCGAAAGCCAAATTTGCTGAGAGAATAAATGGTGTTTTACCAAAAATCAATCGCCACAAAACTTTGCGATTGAAAGATGCTTATCATCCATTGCTTTGGTTGAGAAATACCGCAGAAAACAAACAGATTTTTTCGCAAACCATTACTTTCACAGAACATAATCGGATTATTTGTATTTCTGGACCAAATGCAGGAGGAAAATCTATCACGCTGAAAACCGTCGGGCTTCTTCAACTGATGATACAAAGTGGGATTTTAGTTCCTGTTCATCCCAAATCGGAAATGTTTTTCTTTGATAAAATAATGACGGATATTGGTGATAATCAATCTATTGAAAATCATCTTTCAACTTATTCTTCCAGATTGAAAAAAATGTCGGGCATTATTCGGGAAGCCGATGAAAATACATTGCTTTTAATTGATGAATTTGGTACAGGTTCCGACCCAGAATTAGGCGGAGCTTTGGCGGAAAGTTTCTTGGAATTTTTCTACGAAAAAAAATCTTTTGCGATTATTACTACACATTACACCAATATAAAATTGGTGGTGGAGCAGTTGCCCAACGCAACCAATGCTGCAATGCTTTTTGATGAAGATTCTTTGGAACCACTCTATAAATTGGAGGTTGGACAAGCGGGAAGTTCTTTTACTTTTGAAGTGGCAGAGAAAAACAGAATCCCGAGATTTATCATTAAAAATGCTCGTGCAAAAGTGGAGAAAGATGTGGTAAATTTGGATAAAACGATTGTGAAACTTCAACAAGAAAAATTTGAAGTAGAAAAATTGAAATCTAACCTCACAAGCCAAAAAGAAAATGTAGAAGATAAACGGGAAAATCTGCAAAAACTGAATGAGCAAATGGAGCAGAAGCTCTTTAATTTCCAAAAATTGTATGAAGAAGAACATCGCAAATTGCAGTTTGGTAATAAGATAGAAAGTTTTATAGATGCCTACATAAAAGGCAGACCGAGGAAAGAATTGGTGAAAGATTTTGTGAAAATTTTGGAACAAGAAAAATACCGAAAACTTGGCATAGATAAAAATGAGAGTAAGCGATTGCAAGTCGTGAAAAGAAAAATTACCCAACAACTGAAAAAAGTTGAAATAAAAGAAAAAATTGCTGAAACCAACGAAAAATTAGAAGTGAAGCGACAAGAGGAGCGTTCCGTATGGTTGAAGCCAGGGCAACGTGTTCGCATTGCAGGTTCTACGTCTGTTGGGACGATAGAGGAAATCCTGAAAAACGGGAAAGTTAGTGTAAATTACGGCAAATTCAAAACCCAAATAAACGCCGATGAATTGGAGAGAATTTAGTGGAAAGTGCTTTTAAAAAACACTTTCCAATAAGTTTCTCAAATCTTTTGCTGTAACAAAACCTTGTAGCTGGAAGATAATTTCATTTTTCGGATTTAGCAAAATAAGAGTTGGGTAGGTTAATATTCCATTTAGAGTTCCTATTTTTGTTGCCAATTCGTGAGTTCCATTATTTCGTCCTTTGGGTAAAAAATAATAGGATTTTCCATAGAATGTAATCTTGCGTTGTTCTTCTCCGTTCAGTTTCGAGAAATAGAATTTTGTATTGATTAGCTCAGCGATTTCTTTGTTTTGTAACGTTGTTTTCTCCATAGTTTTGCAGTGTTTACACCAATCGGTATGCAGAAAAACAATATGAAATTTCGGCTCGTGATTTTGCTTCGTTTCAATATCTTCAAAATTTGTATTTTCAATTTGAGCATAAGCAGAAACGGAAAATAATAAAAACTTTAAAATCAATATATTTTGATATAAATAATTCATTTTCTTGATTAAAAATATTAGAATTTAATTCATTTTGTTTTCTCAACCTCAACCTTTATCTCAACCTAAATCTGACTCCTAAAAAACCACGAATGCCTTGGTTTGGAGCATACATATATGTTGGGTCGAAGGTAAGAGCGTAAGGATTTTCAGCTGTTTGCAAGGCGTTTCCATTGTTGTCAAAAACCACTTGTTTATCAAATGGGTCGTGGCTTCTGGCAATTAAAAAATCAGTGTGTTTTGCGGGAGTCCAGTTCAGTAGATTTTTTATTCCGCCGTATATCTCTATGT
>JAUNTR010000037.1 GCA_030538575.1 Cruoricaptor ignavus
CCAAATATACAGAAGTGAAACCTACATTTTTTGAAACTAAAAAATTAGACAAAAACCTGATTACTCCGGATAAAGAAAATGCTGCCGCATTTGGAACGATTAGTTTCAAGATGAATCAACAAAATGCCGATTATCCCGCATTGGTAATGGCAAACGAAATCTTAGGTAGCGGAGGTTTCCTTTCCGCAAGATTGCCAATGAGATTAAGAGAAAAAGAAGGAATTTCCTATGGTGTAGGCTCTTTTCTTAGCGTTCCAGTTTCCAATGATGTAGCATCTTGGGGTTACTACGCATTCCTAAATCCTACGAAAAGAGATGCGGTGGAAAATGCTCTGAAAGAGGAAGTTAGCAAGGCTCTTGCGAAAGGATTTACGCAAGAAGAATTGGAAACCAACAAAAAAAGTTACGCCAATAGCAGAACTACGAGATTGGGCAACGATGGTGCTTTAATCGGTTTAGTACTTTCTGAATTGCAATACGATGTGAAGTTGGAAAACTACGATGAGCAAAATGCAAAAATACAAGCATTGAAACTGAATGACGTGAACAACACATTGAAAAAATATATTTCTTTGGATAAACTAACTTCGGTTTTCGCAGGAGATTTTAATAAGAAATAAAAAGAATATTAATCATTAAATATTAGAAATGCGTCTCAAATTTGGGACGCATTTTTAATTTGTTTTGAATGGAATATTGAGTAATAGCAAATACTTTATTTGAAAATTAGTCTAATATAGATTAAAGTGTTAGACAGAAAAATTGGATGTTTAAGAGTAGTAGGAAATTATGTAAAATGGTTTTTAGATTTGTCTACTGCTGAATTTAGATTAAAAAAGTTTTATATTTTGAATGTTTTTAGTCTATAAAAATCATTTTGTTTTATATTTTTTTATAAATTTGTAAAAAAAATGGTGGTTTTTTTTTAGTCGAAGCAAAATTTTGAAATATGTTTTTGTTGTATATATCAGAAAATAGCCTTTAAAATATAAAAATAATGAAAAAACTATTTTTGTTGATGTTTCTATCATCACTTTTTATAATATCTTGTTCAAATGAAAGATTATTAACAAGTAGTTTCACTCTTGATAGCGGAGTAAAGCAAACACTTGAAATTCAAGATAGTCTAAAGTTTCTGTTGTCAAAATACCCCAATTTGAAGATTGCGAAAAATAAGAATCAAAGACAATTTAAAAATACAAAATCCTATCAGGATGCAAATAATATCTTAGATTCACTGTATAAAAGCAGAACCGTAATGACTATAAATAATATGCTGATATCTCCTAAAAATGAAGAAATGATAAGGATTACTAAAGATAATAAAACTATTATAACGACTAAGGATAGAAAACATGTCTTTACAACGGTAAAAAAAGATAGTGTGGCTATGAAAAAACACACTGCTGTAGATTCAACTGAAATTATTCAAAGTTATTTTTCGGGGAGGGGAACTTGGGAGAAAGGTGTTATAGTTCAAACATATGAAAAGAGGGCTAGGAATGATGTGGAATTGATAACACATTATACTTATTGCTCTTATAATCATCAGTTTGCACCTTCTGATGATGCTCATGATGTAAGGATTGCAATACCTGGGATAAGCCCATTTCTTCATTACGAAGATTTTGGCTCGTTTGTTAATTATATCTCATACAATAGAATAGAGAGAGTAATTACAGGAAGATTTGGACATGGTATTATAATTGGGGGAGTGGAAGTTATTAATTGGGATCCCGTAAGTACAGGATACTATAATTTAAGTATTGGGGATATTGATTTTGAACCGTATAAAGGTAGAGGAGGATGTGATAGATACGAGGATGATTTCTTAGGAAAACGTTATAAAGTTGAATTGCGAGGTCCAATTTATTACACAACTTTTGACAATATAGATGATATATATATTTTAGATGCAGCAGAAGAAAACGGGATTAGTTTACCTTATAGTTGTAGAGCAGGGAATTGTAGTTCTTGCGTTGCAAAGCTTTCTAGCGGTTCTGTTGATCAAAACTATCAACAATTTTTGAGTGATGATCAAATACTTGAAGGATTTATTTTAACATGTATTGCAACTCCTACATCTGATATAACAATAGAAACACATAAAGAATATGAACTTCATTAATCTTGGCGGTAAAATGGGAGATATATTAATAACATTATTTCTTTTCATTGTAATAATATTACCTTTATATTCGCTATACTATTTGTTTTTTAGAACCTCTTTGAATAATAAACTACAGTATGCGTTGGTAATAATATTAGTTCCACTTTTTGGCTCAATTTATATGTTTAATCAATCAATTAAAAAAAAATGAAACTTATTCATTTAATTGTAATTACTCTTGCGAGTAATATTTTTGCACAATCAAAGATAGATAGTTTAAGAAAAATAGATTTTCTTGAGTATGATTATAAATCAATTGATAAAATAACTCTTAAAAATTTATTGAGTAGTAAAGAGTTTGATGATATTATAATCAAGTATAAATTTATACCTGATAAGATTAAACATAGGAATGATTCTTTATCTGTTTCATTAATGGCAGAGTTTAATGATTGGGATGTTATGAGAGTGGCTAAACTACAATTGACTTATGATTGGAAAAGGATTGCATATTATCTTTGGTTATGTCCAGAAGAGTCAAAGATAATTGCACAAAACGAAGGATATGAGAAAGCATATTACTTTAAAGGATATTTAGAAAATGAAGAAAAGCATTCAGAGAAAATTAAAGAGGTGATTAATAATATCAAAGAAAAAATAATAAAAAAGGAGGGAGATATTTTTAAAAAACGGAGTATGAAAGAAATTTTGGCTGTTTTTTTTGAAAAAAATCCCGATAGATTAAGAGATTTGGAATTATATAAAACTAATAAAAAAAATATCTGTACCCAAGAAGACTGTTGTCAAAAATAATACTCGTAAAGGACAAGAGTAATATATCCGACCAGTATAAAAATACAAGCATTGAAGCTGAATGATGTCAACAACACATTGAAGAAATATATTTCTTTGGATAAACTAACTTCGGTTTTCGCAGGAGATTTTAATAAGAAATAAAAAGAATATTAATCATTAAATATTAGAAATGCGTCTCAAATTTGGGACGCATTTTTTTATTTGTTTCTGAATAGAGCCTTATGATAAAAATCATATTTAAATAAAATTTTAGCATTCTATTTGTATTTAGTCTAAATAAATGTTTACTTTTGCAGGAAACCATTAATTACTATGACCAAGCAAATAAGACTTTTGTTTCTTATGCTATCTGCCACTATTTCTGCACAATACAGTGTTTCTGGTGTGTTGATGAATGACCACGGTAAGGCAATTACAGATGCGGAAATTATTTTGAAAGGTAAAAATACCACCATAAAAACGGCAAGTTCCAATCATTTGGGAAATTATGAAATTGATGATGTATTATCGGGAAATTACCAACTTATTGTAAGAAAACACCATCACGAAAACGTATTTAATATTTCTGTAAAAAATACCAATATCGTATTCAATCCTAAATTTGAAAAATCGAGGAGCAAAGATATAGAACAAGTAAATCTTATGAAATTCCGCTCCATAAAATCTGAAAAAGAAAAAGAAGGTTTTGCGGTAAATATTATAGAAACAGAAAAAGAATCCCTAAAAAATGTGCAAACCAATGATTTGTTGGACAGAACAGTCGGGATAAAATTAAGACAAAACGGAGGGCTTGGTTCCAGGGTAGATTATAATCTCAACGGTATGTCGGGCAATTCCGTAAGGATTTTAATAGATGGTTTGCCTATTTCTACATACGGTTCATCATTCAGTCTCAATAGTATTCCGCCCGCTCTTATAGAGAGGATAGAGGTTTACAAAGGCGTTATTCCCGCACATCTTTCCGATGATGCTTTGGGTGGAGTCATCAATGTTATTTTGAAAAAAGGTGCTAAAAACACGCTGAATGCTTCGGTTTCTTATGGTTCTTTTAATACTTTTCAGGCGAATGTTTTTGGGCTTTATCGTGCGGAAAATGGGCTAACTGCAAAAGTATCCAGTTTTTTCAATCAGTCAGATAATGATTATAAAATTTGGGGTGAAAAGGTTTATAATATCTTGCCCAACGGAAGGTTAGAAGAAACTACGGCTAAACGTTTCAACGATGCTTATCGCTCTTATGGCGGAAGAATGGAACTTGGGTACAGTTATGTAAAATGGGCAGATAATTTTAGTATTTCCTATAACTCTTCCAGCGATTACAAAGAGATACAGCATGGGCAGTTTATGACCAAACCTTACAAAGGCAGATTTACAGAGGCACAGTCTCACGTTTTGGGATTGGATTACAGCAAAAGAGATTTCTTGTTGAAAGGTTTAGATTTTAGTTTTAATGGCGTTTACGGAGATAGTAAAACCATAATAAACGATACCGTGAAATGGAACTATAATTGGAATGGAGAAATAGCTTTAGGATTAGATGGGAAACCAATAAGAACACCAAACGGAGCTCAACAAGGGAGACCAACAATAGAACATAATAATAGAAAAACATATACATTCCGAAGCTCGATTGGTTATAGATTAGGAAATAATCATACGCTGACTCTCAATAATATGTACTATTCTTTGGATAGAAATGATTATGATGAACTAAGGACTACTCTGGAAAATACTTACATAAAGCCAAGAGATTTATCTAAAAATATCACTTCATTAAGTTATGAACTTCGAGCTTTTGATAAAAAGTTAAAAGCCAATATTTTCGGTAAACATTATTCGCAAAATATTACCAAAACCGATCCTGTTATCGTTTCGGAAAATGGTGTAAACCGTGTGGAAATGACCAGCGAAACAGGGAAATTCCAGACCTATGGTTATGGATTAGCAAGTTCTTATCTTATAAAAAATGCGATTGTAATTTTGGCTTCTGCCGAAAAAGCTGTGAGAATGCCTAATGATAACGAGATATTTGGGAACGCAGGCGAAAACCTTACTAGTAATTTCCATTTGAAGCCGGAAATTAGTAATAATTTTAATTTAGGATTAAAGTTCGGACCATATCGTATTTCAGAACATTCGGTTTCCCTTTCAGGAGCAGGGTTTGTACGAAATACTCAGGATAAGATTGTTATCCGGATTAATGACAGGATTAATGATGCGATACAAACCAATCCTTTGGAAAATCTTGGGAAAACACAATCCATCGGCTTCGAGGCAGAATTGGGTTATCGCTATAAAAAAGATTTGAATGTTCTAATGAGCCTTTCCAAATTCAATACATTATATAAATTGAGATACGATGCGAATGGTAAAGTATTGGATTATTACAATCGCCAAATTCCCAACGAACCTTTCTTTAATGCCAATGCTAATGTACAATATGGGATAAGAAATTTCATCCAAAAACACGCTCTGCTGAGCCTTAATTATAATTTTGCCTATACAAAATCTTTTGAAAATACTTGGCAGAAAGGTTCTACATTTACGCCTAACCAATTGGTACACGATTTTGGAGTAAGTTACGCATTCCCAAGCAGAAAATTTGTTGCCAGTTTCGATGTTAGGAATTTTCTCAATGCACAGGTTTTCGATAATTATGCCGTGCAAAAACCAGGGAGAGCATTTTATTTAAAACTCAATTACATAATCAATAAATTTAATTAAAATTTTTAATCTATGAGAAAACAGACATTTAAGTTATTCGCTTACACAGGAATTTTATGTTCAGTATTAGCTGCTGGCAGTTGTAGTAGCGATGATACCAATCCGCCAGCTCCGATAATAGAGCCTACGGAAGATAGATATATTACCGTTGCAGGTGCATTGATGCAAACTAATCCAGGAGACGGAAATGGTGGGACAATGGTCTATTCGGTAAAGAAAGAAGATGCTAAAAATCCTAATGTCTCCATTAATGTTTATGATAATGGTGTGAAGGTTTTATCCAACAGAACAGCACGTTTGCAATCTTCGGTAGATGGTGCAACATTGTTCAATATTGCTTATACGGGAGATAATGGTGGGACTTTTATGACCTATAATGTTGGCGGAGGAAACAGTTTTACGCAAACAGGTGCAACGGTTAATATTTCCCAATACGCAGGAACTTCCCCAAGATGGAATAAACTCTTTGATGATGATAAAACAGGGATTGCCGTGAACGTAACTACACCTGTTGTAAAACAAGACGATGCAGAAAAATACCTTTATACCAGAGGAACGGCAACGGTTTTGTCTTTGGACTTGAAGAATCCTCAGATTAAAACTTACAAACAATACGAAATTCCATTAACGGAAGCAGAGGAAAAGGAAGGACACCATATATTTCGTTTAGACGCTTCTGTTCTCAATAAAGCTGGAAACAAACTGATTATAGGAACTTGGATGAGAAAAACCAATCCGCTTACAGCTACCAATGAAACCAGTTTCCAAAGATTGGGAACAAAATCGGTAGTGGTAGATTATCCTTCTTTGGAAAATCCAAAAGTTATTACATCTACCGTAGATGATGGTGATACGAGTGGTTATAGAAGTTTCAATGCATTTTTGGGTACAGATGGTAATATTTACCAAGCGACACAACGTGGCTCCAAAGGTTCGCATATCCTTAGAATCAACCAAAATAATGAGTACGATAATTCCTATACTCTTAGCTTAGATTCTGCTTTGGGTGTTACAGGTTCTTATATAGACGCTTGGCGTTATGTGGGCAATGGTATTGCTTATGTAGCTTACACTTATACCTCTGCAAATGATCAAGGTTTTATCGCAAGAGTAGATTTGAATGCCAGAACAGCCACACAAGTACAAGGAATAGAATATGATGCGGCTTTGGATTTTGGACAATATCAAGGTTTTGTAGTAGATGGAGATGAGGTTTATATTGCTGTTACTCCAACAGGGAAAGATGGTAATATCTATATCATTAATAGCAAAACAGGTGCAGTAACCAAAGGTGCGAAACTAATTAATAAAGCAGGAAACCACTATATTGGTGTGTTCTAATGAACTCTTTATGTCTGATTATAAATCCGATACAGAAATGTGTCGGATTTTTTTAATTAAAATTTTGATGCATAAGAAAATTATGTATATATTTGTAATGCATAAGATAATTAGGTATGAAAAAAAATGCACTTTACAAAGGAACGCTGCAAAACATCATTCTGAAACTTTTGGCTTCGGAAGTCAAGATGTACGGTTATCAACTCACGCAGCGTGCCAAAGAACTCACCAAAGGAGAATTGGAAATGACGGAAGGTGCATTGTATCCTCTGCTTCACAAATTGGAAAGCGATGGTATTATTTTCTCCGAAATACAAACCATAAACGGCAGAGCCAGAAAGTATTATCTGCTGACCGAGAAAGGTAAAAAACAACAAGTAGAACAAGAAGAGGAAATGAGAAGCTATATCTTTAATCTCAATACGATTTTTAATATTTAATAGTCATTTTCTTGTATTTATAAAAACGAATAGTATGCAAAAATTGAATTTAGAACAACAAAAACGCATTAAAAATTATCTTTTTAGAATTGGTTTATCTTTCGATTTACAATTAGAATTTTACGACCATATTTCCTCTCAAATAGAAGAATTGATGGCGGAAGGCAACGATTTTGAAACCTCATTTAGTATTGTAAAAATAAACTGGAAATCGGAATTAAGACTTGTGAAAATGAATTTCTTTTCAACGGTAACAATGCCGAGAATACAAAAGAAAATGGTAGGAAAATCCCTCACGCAAATCTATAAAAAAGCAATTGCAGCGGCTTTATTTGTTTTTGCATTATTCGTAATATTTGTAAAGTTAGTTTCGTTAGATTATTTCTTGTCTTTGTTTTCGTATTACTATTATTTGCTTTTTGCAGGAATGGTTATTTATTCTATAATTAATTATCCTTTATATAAAATGGCTCGTAAATATAGGAAACCATCTATTGCTTCTGGGCAAATTCATATCCCAATAATGATAACAGGATTTCTTTTCACATTGATACAAATATTTGATGCAGAAATTCAAGGCACTCGTTTTTACACCTTAGTTCAAAATATGTTTACAGAAAATGCGAAATATAAGCATTTGGTAGGTTTTTTAGGCTACAATATTTTGGCTTATGCGGGAATTTTTGCAGTTTATAATTTTACCCAAGAATACAATAAAATAAAGCCATTCCTAAAAATTTCTTGAAATGCTCACCGAAAATCAACACATCGAAATCCGCAATTATTTGCTCTCGAAAAAACTTCCGATTGATATTTTAATGGAAGTAAATGACCATTTTCTATCTCAAATTAATGATTTGATGAGTGAAGAAAATCTGTCTTTTGGTGAAGCATTTAATCAAACAAAAGAGTTATGGAAAGATGAATTTTTATTAGAAGTACCTTTTTATGTTTTAGCAAATAAACAAAATGCAGCAATTACAAAAATTGAAAGCCGAATGAAAAAGGAGGCACAAATAGATATTCTTAAAAAATCTTTACTTTTTCTAATTTTTATTTTTTCAATTCTATTCGTTTTGTTTGTTGTAAAAGGTTCAGGTGTAATGCAAAATGCTTTTAAATACATCTATTTAATAGCATTTACCTTTGGTGTTTTGCCAATATTTTTTAATTTTTTCATTAATTATAAAGCATTTAACAATCAATATCGGAATTTGCGTTTTTCAATTTATCATTGGAGAAACTTTGTGATATTAAGTTTTGGCTATTTTGGACAGTTGTATATTAAACCATTCAGCAAATGGATTCCAAATATTTTTAATTTCGATTTTACGGCTCTTCCATATCTTATAGTTTATGCACTTTTGCTTTTAGGTTTTATTTATACTGGGATTTCTCAGCTCAGATTTACCTTTGTGATGAAGCGTCTAAAACCGATTATTAAAAATCTGTAATTTTAAAATATAAAAAATGCTCACCGAAAACCAACACACCGAAATCCGCAATTATTTGCTCTCGAAGAAACTTCCGATTGATATTTTAATGGAAGTAAATGACCATTTTCTATCTCAAATTAATGATTTGATGAATGAGAAAAATCTGTCTTTTGGTGAAGCATTCAAGGAAACCCAACTCAATTGGAATAAAGATTTAAAACTATATTGGAACGGAAGTGCAGACTTGGAAGACAAAACAGATTTGGCGAGAAAAGTAACGAGAGAAGCATTGCAATCCGTGCTTAATATTTCTACAAAAACTGCAGTTTTGGGAACTTTATTTACGCTTGGTTTTGTGTATCTTTTACCGAAATCTATTTTTGTTTATGCGTTGATTACGCTTGTTTTGGCTTTGCTTTTTCTGCCATCGGTGTATTATTTTTATCGTTATAAAGATTTTAGATTAGCAAAAAAATACGATAATTACACGCTCACTTATTTTCAAAATTATGCCGTTGGAGGAACTTTTCTGATTGTGGTTTCATCACAAATTCTGATTAGAATCCACGAACTATCAACTCATTTTTACGACTTATTTCATCCATTGGTTTTCGGTTGGTCATTATTTTTGATGTTAATCGGATTGTTTATCCTTTTTCTGTCGTCGGTTTTCATCATCATTGCACAAAAAAAATACCTCGAAAGAATAGAAAAAGTAAAACCTTTCTTAAAATATCTGAAACCGAGTCTTTAATTTTTCGTTGGTTTCATCATTTCCGATTTCAGTTCTACAACGGCATTTTCCACCAAATCTGTCGCTTCTTTCACCATTTTATGAGGAGCGAAAATAGCTTCTTTTCCCAAACTTTCATTGGCGAAATTGGACAAAATAACCACCGATGTATTGTTTTTCGGATAATAAATTAAAAGGGAAGGAGCACCTTTCACATAACCTGTATGAAAGTAAGATTCTGGTTTCCCCTGGTTCATCATAATACCGTAACCGTAGCCCACATTTCCAAGAATGTAATGCTCTCTTGTGACATAATTTTTTTTGAATTGAAGCAAAGATTCCTCGTTCAAGATTTTACCTGAATACAGTGCATTATTCCATTTGTGTAAATCCGAAATCGTGGATAATAATCCACCAGCTGCTGTTCCAATGGATTTTTCCGCCAATCGTTTCGGCATATTTTCCACAAGTTGAGCGTTGGCAATTGAGCCAATATTTGCCGAACCAAAATTTTTTCCATCGAAATTGGATGCGGTAAATGAGTGTTTCATTTCCGCTTTTTGGAAGAGTTCCATCACATTTTCATCAAATGATTTTCCTGAAACTTTCGCCACAATTTCGCTGAGATAATGATAGCCTTTGTTGGAATAACTGTAATTTGTTCCGCTTTCAAATTGTAGATTTTCGCCAAAATCATTCAGTCCCGAAGTGTGGTTTAGCAATTGATGAATCGTGATTTTATCGAATTTCGGTTTTTGGAAATCCGCAAGATATTGGGATGCGAAATCAGTAACATTCAGTTTTCCTTTTTCTTGTTGCAGTAAAATTAAACTTGCAGTAAACTGTTTGCTCACCGAAGCAATCGCAAAAACAGTATTGGAATCGAGTTTGGATTTTTGTTTGAAATTAGCAAAACCATTTTCTTTCTGATATAGAATTTCGCCGTTTTGTGAAATCGAAATATTGCCATTAAATTTTTTCTCAGCAAAAATAGAATCTATTTGTGCCGAAAATAATTTTTTCTGAAACGAAACAATCGTGCTGTCGATAATCGCTTGTCGCTCCACCGTTTTATCCGCTTCGGATGTGCAGGAAAACACTGAAAATAATAATAAAATCAGTATTAACTTTAAACCTTCAAGGTTTCCAAAACCTTGAAGGTTTGGTTTCAAAGTATGTTTTTTAAGTTTAGTCATTCAATCAGTAATTCTTTAATATCGTCGTAGTCTTGTGATTCTTTATGATAAAGTTGGAACGCTTCACTGTTTTGGAATAATTTCAAAACGAACTCACGGTTCAGTTTTGTTGGTTTGTGAGAAATAACGCTTTCATAAGAACTCCAAGGATAATCCCAAACAAATTCTGCAAAACCGTGATTTACAGGATTATGATGGATGTAGTGAATTAAATTTTTAAAATACTCCGGATGTGTAACGAGAATGCGTTCAAAATTTTTCTCGAATAAACTGCCGGTTCTTTTGTATCGTTTATTGATGGCTTTTGCGTAGGAATTGAAGAAATGCCCAAATTGTAAATGAACTTCCACTTTTTTGGGAATTTCTGTTGCGGTATAATCCAATTTTTCAACCGCAATATTTTCTTTCACATATACTAAAAGATGGAAATGATTTCTTAGTAAAACCCAAGAAATAATATCACAAAAAGGCGTAATGTATTGGTTGAGCCGATGCAAGAAAAACTCATAATTATCATTTTCGAAAAAAATATCTTGTCGGTTATTTCCACGATTGTAGATATGGTAATAATTTCCGGGTTCAAGTTTTATCTTTTCCATATTATTAAATTTTAAACTCGTTTATTTAAACCTTCAAGGTTTCCAAAACCTTGAAGGTTTGTTTTTAGGATTCCGTCTATACTTTCCGCCAACCTCGAATGGAGTTGTGGTAATTTGTCCGAGCGAATAATAGATTTGCAGTCATCTTTTAAACCTTCAAGGTTTTCAAAACCTTGAAGGTTTGTTTTAGATTACATATTCCGTCTGTACTTTCCACCAACCTCAAACAGAGCCGTCGTAATTTGTCCGAGCGAACAATATTTTCCAGCTTCCATCATCACTTCAAATAAATTCTGTTGGTTGATGGCGGCTTTCTGAAGCTGTGCCAAAACCTCTTCCGACTTGTCGGAATGTGCATTTTGGAAATTCTCCAAATTAGAAATCTGCACTTGCTTTTCCTCCTCTGTTGAGCGAATAACCTCTCCCGGAGTTACCGTTGGCGAACCGTCTTTTCCAAGGAAAGTATTCACCCCGATAATTGGGTATTCACCCGTATGTTTCAGCCATTCGTAGTGCATCGATTCTTCTTGGATTTTAGAACGCTGATACATGGTTTCCATTGCGCCGAGAACGCCGCCTCTTTCGGTAATTCTGTCGAACTCGGCGTAAACGGCTTCTTCCACCAAATCTGTCAGTTCTTCAATAATAAACGAACCTTGCAGCGGATTTTCATTTTTCGCCAATCCCAATTCTTTATTAATGATGAGTTGTATTGCCATGGCTCTTCTTACTGATTCTTCAGTAGGAGTGGTAATGGCTTCATCGTAAGCATTGGTATGCAAGGAGTTACAGTTGTCGTAGATGGCATATAATGCTTGTAGCGTTGTTCGGATGTCATTAAAATCAATTTCCTGAGCGTGAAGCGAACGCCCCGAAGTTTGGATGTGGTATTTCAGCATTTGCGAACGCTCGTCTGCACCGTATTTCAGTTTCATGGCTTTCGCCCAAATTCTTCTGGCAACTCTTCCGATTACCGCATATTCCGGATCGATTCCGTTGGAGAAAAAGAAGGATAAGTTTGGTGCAAAAGCATTAATGTCCATTCCTCTCGATAAGTAATATTCCACATAAGTGAAACCATTGGCGAGTGTAAATGCCAACTGAGAAATAGGATTAGCACCCGCTTCCGCAATATGATAACCCGAAATAGAAACCGAGTAGAAATTTCTTACTTTATTATTAATAAAATATTCCTGAACATCTCCCATTAATCTCAAAGCAAATTCGGTAGAGAAAATACAAGTGTTTTGGGCTTGGTCTTCCTTCAGAATATCGGCTTGTACAGTTCCACGAACGGTAGCAATAGTTTCGGCTTTTATTTTGGCATAAACATCGGCATCTAAAACTTCATCTCCCGTAATTCCCAAAAGTTTTAATCCCAAACCATTATTAGAAGGTGGAAGTTCGCCGTTGTACGAAGGTCGTTTCAAGCCTTTATTATCATATTTTTCTTTAAGTTTTGCTTCAACTTTATCCAACAATTTTGCCTTAACCTCTTCCTCAGCCTCAAAAATATATTTTTCGCAATTTTGGTCAATGGCAGCATTCATAAAGAACGATAGCAACATTGGTGCAGGTCCATTAATCGTCATAGAAACCGAGGTTAAAGCATTGATTAAATCAAAACCAGAATACAGTTTTTTGGCATCATCCAAAGTGGCGATGGAAACGCCGGCGTTCCCAATTTTTCCGTAAATATCGGGCGGAAGTGCGGGGTCTTGTCCGTAAAGCGTTACACTATCAAAAGCCGTAGAAAGTCTTTTGGCGGGCATTTCCGCAGAAACATAATGAAACCTTCGGTTGGTTCTTTCGGGGCCGCCTTCTCCGGCAAACATTCGGGTCGGGTCTTCTCCGGTTCTTTTAAAAGGATAAATTCCTGCCGTGAATGGGAATTGTCCCGGCACATTTTCTTGTCCTTTCCAACGGATGAGGTCGCCCCAATCTTGGAATTTCGGCAAGGCGATTTTTGGAATTTTCAGTCCCGATAAACTTTCGGATTTGGTGTCTACTTTTATTTCTTTTCCACGCACGAAGTACGAATAGGTATCGGCATTCATATCTTCTTTGAACTGATGCCAATCGTGTAAAAATGCGGTATTTTCTTCGGTAAGTTCTTTTTTGGTTTTCAAGAAAACTTTTTCCAGTTTATCGTGTGTGTGTGGATCGTCATCAATCAAAACTTTTGCACCGTCAATCAAGTACATTTTCTTGGCAATGAGAGCCTGATTTTCAACATCTTTATCGTACTGTCTGTTGTTCTCTACAATTTCGGAAAGGTAACGCACTCTTTTTGGCGGAATTACCGTAGAATCGTCCGCAACATTATGTTCTATATATTCATTAAATAGATTTGCGTTGTCGCCCTGAGCCTGTCGAAGGGTCGCATTCACTTTTTTAATCAGTTCGTTGTAAACTTCGGTTGTTCCCCAATCGTTGAACTGACTTGCTTTTGTGG
>JAUNTR010000414.1 GCA_030538575.1 Cruoricaptor ignavus
TTTTCAATATTGGTTTATAGGCAAAAAACTTATCTTTGCAATCGCAAATTCATCATTTATTTTGAATTTTAAAATCTTAAACTAAACCTATGTTCAGAACACATAACAACGGCGAGTTGTCGCTAAAAAACATCAACGAAAATGTAACCCTTTCGGGTTGGGTACAAACTATAAGAGATAAAGGATTTGTAATTTGGATAGATTTGCGAGATCGCTACGGCATCACTCAATTGGTGTTTGATGAAGAGCGTACACCGAAAAATATTATAGAACAAGCCAAGAGTTTGGGTCGGGAATTTGTAATCCAAGTCTCTGGAATAGTGATTGAAAGAAGTTCTAAAAATCCGAAAATCCCAACAGGCGAAATAGAAATTTTGGTACAAGACCTAAAAATCCTAAACGAATCTCAACTGCCACCTTTTACCATAGAAGATGAAACCGATGGAGGCGAAGAACTTCGTATGAAATACAGATACCTTGACATTCGCAGAAATCCTGTGAAAGATAAACTGATTTTCCGACATAAAATGGCTCAGAAAGTAAGAAATTATCTTTCCGATAAAAATTTCATCGAAGTAGAAACGCCAGTTCTCATAAAATCTACTCCCGAAGGTGCAAGAGATTTTGTAGTCCCAAGTCGTATGAATCCAGGGCAATTTTATGCTTTACCACAATCGCCACAAACCTTCAAACAATTGCTGATGGTTGGCGGA
This sequence comes from Cruoricaptor ignavus, assembly GCA_030538575.1. Taxonomy (GTDB): domain Bacteria; phylum Bacteroidota; class Bacteroidia; order Flavobacteriales; family Weeksellaceae; genus JAUNTR01. The sequence continues at coordinate 714 of JAUNTR010000414.1, forward strand.
ATGGATAGGTATTTCCAAATTGTAAAATGTTTCCGAGATGAGGATTTGCGTGCCGATAGACAACCTGAATTTACACAAATAGATTGCGAAATGGCATTTGTAGAACAAGAAGATGTTCTGGAAATTTTTGAGGGAATGACGGCAAGTTTGCTGAAAGATATTACAGGAAAAGACTTTGGCAAATTCCCGAGAATAACCTTTGATGAAGCGATGAAAACCTACGGAAACGATAAACCAGATATTCGTTTCGGAATGAAATTCGTGGAACTGAATGAGTTGGTAAAAGGCAAAGATTTCAAAATATTTGATGACGCAGAATTAGTGGTCGGTATTAATGTGGAAGGCTGTGCAGATTACACCAGAAAACAAATTGATGCATTGATTGATTGGGTGAAACGCCCACAAATAGGAGCATCGGGAATGGTTTGGATAAAATATCAAAATGATGGTACAGTAACTTCTTCCGTCAATAAATTTTACAACGAAGAAGATTTAAAAGCCATTGTAGAAAAATTTGGAGCAAAAGCAGGAGATTTAATTTTCGTAATGAGCGGAGAAACTCAAAAAGTGAGAACCCAGCTTTCTGCCCTTAGAATGGAACTTGGTAATCAATTAGGATTAAGAAAAGGCAACGAATTTGCTCCGCTTTGGGTCGTAGATTTTCCACTTTTGGAATGGGACGAAGAGAGTGGCAGATACCACGCAATGCACCATCCATTTACTTCACCAAAAACCGAAGATATTCATCTTTTAGAAACCGATGCAGGAAAAGCGAGAGCCAATGCATACGACTTGGTTCTGAATGGTAACGAAATTGGTGGTGGTTCAGTAAGGATTTACAATAAAGAATTGCAAGGGAAAATGTTCGATTTGTTAGGATTTACCCAAGAAGAAGCGGAAGCACAGTTTGGATTTTTAATGAATGCCTTCAAATACGGAGCTCCACCACACGCAGGATTGGCTTTCGGGTTCGATAGATTGGTGGCTATTTTGGATGGTAATGAAGTTATCCGAGATTACATTGCTTTCCCAAAAAATAACAGCGGAAGAGATGTAATGATAGA
>JAUNTR010000415.1 GCA_030538575.1 Cruoricaptor ignavus
ATACCACGCATTCTCAAATGAAAATGTTTCTTACCAGAATGGGAATGAATGCCAAGTTCATTATTACAGGAGATCCCAGTCAAGTAGATTTACCACTAAAACAAAAATCAGGATTAAGGGAAGCGATGCGGATATTAAAAGACGTGAACGAAATAGGTTTTATCCACCTTACAGAAGAAGATGTGGTAAGGCATCCTGTGGTAAGAAAAATTATTAATGCCTATTCCCGAGAGGAAAAAAGATTGAGAGAGGAGTAGGTTTACAATCTCGGTTTATCTAATCTGCAAAAAGATGCCGAAGATAATTCTAAAATAAGAATGCACTTTTTCCAAATAGGATTGGGATATAAATTCTAAAGATAAAAAAATAAAAATCAGTATCAAGCCGAAGTAATGTTGCTTTGGCTTTTTTTGTTTATAGATGATTTTTAATATAAGTGTTTGTTAGTCAATGTTTTAAAATTAAATATGATAAAAATCATATCGACAAAAATGAAAAATAATTACGGATAAATTCTTAAAATATTTTTTGAATAAAAAAATAAAGGTAATTCAATATTATATTTTCATTAATAAAAGTAAAGCTATTTTAATTTAATGTTAATTATAGTGAAGATTTTTGTTATAATGCGAATTGCAAGATTAATAATTTATTGGTTAGATTTGCCACAGAATAATAATTTAAAATTTTATGAAAAAGTTATTTTTAGCAGGTGCTTTGGCACTATTTGGAGCAATGAACGCTCAGGAAGCTGGTTTCAAAGGGAAATCTTTCATTATGGGACAAGTAGGCTTCAACAGTAGCACAGATAATAATACAGACATTACCAACAACCAGTTTGCTATTGTTCCTGTAGTAGGTCATTTTGTAGCTCCAACTGTGGCAATTGGTACAGGTGTAGGATATACTTCTGCTACTCGTAAATTCGATTCTGATAATAAAACAACCAACTCTGCTTTCGTTTTCTCTCCATTGGCAAGAAAATACTGGGGACTTGGTGAGAAGTTGTATATCTTCGGTCAATTAGCAGTTCCTATGGAGTGGGGAAAAACAAAAACTACGACATTGGGTAACTCTTCAGAGAGTGGTAAATATGCTTCTTACGGTGTAGCTATTGCCCCAGGTTTAGATTATTTCCTAAACAGCAACTGGTCTGTAGAAGCATCTATCGGGTTATTTGGTTACAACAATACAAAACCAGAAGGACAAAAATCTACAGATTCTTTCAACTTTGGTGTGAATACTCAAAACTTAACTTTGGGTGTTAAGTATGTTTTCTAAGATTTGATTATCAAAGAAAAACAGATTTTAAAAATATTTTAAAAAAAGAGCTGAATTTTTACCGATTCAGCTTTTTTTATTTATGATTGTATGAAAATGTTACTTTAAATAAATGTAATATAACATTAAACAACATAAAAAAACTTCCTGAAATATTTCAAGAAGTTTTTGTTTTTTTTTAATCTGAAAAATTATTTATTTTTCAATAAATCTCTGATTTCAGTAAGGAGAGTTTCCTCAGCAGATGGTTCCGCTGGAGCTTCTTCTGCTGGTTTATTGATTTTGTTAGCACCTTTTATCAACCAGAAAAGAACCATAGCAATACACAAGAAACTAATGATAGCAGAAAGGAAATTACCGTAAGCTACGCCATTCCAAGTCAATAGTTCTATTTTGTCTGCACCTGCTGCTTTCAATGCAGGGTTCAGCAATAATGGCGTAATAACATCATCTACCAAAGACGATACAATTTTACCAAAAGCAGCACCAATAA
>JAUNTR010000416.1 GCA_030538575.1 Cruoricaptor ignavus
TTTACAACAAAAATACTTCATATAAATTTTTATTTCTAATTTTTAAACAGGCTCTAAAAAAGTATTGATTTTTTAGTGGAAAACTATATGATTTCAATAGTAATGAAAACTTTAATCCCAATGTTGGAGGTACAGAATATTACTTTATAAAAACGGCTAAAATAAATGTATTATGAAATTAGATTTTCAATGTTTATAAATGAAATTTAACATTAAGTACATCTTCTGTATTTTCTTTTTTATTAACTTTACAACAAATCTAAAATAAATATATTATGAAAAAACTATTATTACTGGGATTGTTTTCTTTAATCCTTATTTCATGTAGAGAAGATGATAGCGATAAGCGAGTAAACTCTAATGTTCTCCCCGAAGCCACCCAAAACGGTGCAAATACGGGTGGTGCATTGGTAGATGGCAAAGTTTGGGTATCGAGTACGAAATATGTAAAAAGACTTGGGGGTACAGGGACTTATGCTTACACCTCATTGTACAATACACACTATATACAAATAGATTTAAGGAGTATTTCATCAAAGAATAGCCGTATTGTCATACAATTAAAAGTAGATGACTTTGAATTGAATAAAGAATATTTTTTACTTAGTGATTATGTATCAGAGCATAATCGAGGTGTTTTTATAGATGGAAACGGGAAAGCGTATATGCCTGAATTTCTAAATACTGATTATTCAGGAAAAATAAAAATAACTCGTTTAGATATACCTAAAAATATAATTTCGGGAACATTTGAATTTAAAGCAGCTGATGAAAACGGTAACGTAGTAAGCATTACCGATGGTAGATTTGATAAAAAATTTGACTAAAAATCTAAAAATAAAGTAAATATGAAAACAAAAGTATTATTCTTTTTATTGCTAGGTAGTTGGGTTTTGGCACAGCAACAAGCGTACAGTTTTTTTAATTAACTTTAAAATCAAAATATTATGAAAAAATTATTATTATTATTGGGATTATTTTCTTTAATCCTTATTTCATGTAGAGAAGATGATAGCGATAAGCGAGTAAACCCTAATATTCTCCCTGAAGCCACACAAAACGGTGCAAATACGGGTGGTGCATTGGTAGATGGCAAAGTTTGGGTATCGAGTACGAAGAGATATTATAGAGGTGCAGGAGAGGTATATATGATTCGTAGTGCAACTGGTCATTTTTCATTGAAAGTAAGTATGCGTCATTTGTCTGGAGATTCAGAAATTCTTATTGATTTAGAAGATATTACGCCTTTGGAAGTCAATAAGAAATATTATTTTAATAATAATTCACGAGATGCCAACGATTATTATAATACAACAGTTGTATACGGTGATTTATTATCCTTTAAAGAATATTATTATCACTCTGGTTATTTTGCTGATGGATATTTAATAATAAATAGAATAGATTTTGAAAAAAGATTTATATCTGGAGTTTTTGAATTTACGGCAGAAGACGAAAATGGAAACACTGTTACAATTACCGATGGACGATTTGATAAAAAATTCTAATATTTTAAAATGCTATTATGAAAACAAAATTATTATTCTTTTTATTGCTGGGTAGTTGGATTTTGGCACAGCAACAAGTGTATAGTTTTTTTAAGTAAATTTAAAATATTATGAAATTAGATTTTCAATGTTTATAAATGAAATTTAACATTAAGTACATCTTCTGTATTTTCTTTTTTATTAACTTTACAACAAATCTAAAATAAATATATTATGAAAAAATTATTATTACTGGGATTATTTTCTTT